>CAMKYP010000027.1 GCA_946477505.1 uncultured Dechloromonas sp.
GGCCGGCGAGCAGCGCTTCGGGGCCGAGGTGGCGGGTCAGCGGCAGGGCCTCGCCGCCCAGCTTGAGGGCGTAGCCCATGGCCAGGGTGTCGGGGTTGCAGGGGACGGGGACGATGTCGTCGAGGGTGAACAAGCCCGATTGCTCGGCGACGCGACGGCGTACCTCGCTGACCGTCAGACGGTGGCGCTGCGATTCGAAGTCGAGATTGCGCCCGGCGTCGGATACCGGCTGCAGCGTCACACCGCGCACGCAACGGTATTTCAGGCCGAGCCGGATGACTTCGCCGATCTGATCGTCGTTCACGCTGCGCTTGACGGTCATGACCAGGGTGGTCGAGATACCGTGCGCTTCCAGGCTGGCGAGGGCGCGTTCGTGGAGTTCGGCGAGGTCGGCGCCGCGCATTTTCTGCAGCACGTCATCGTGCAGCGAATCGAACTGCAGGTAGATCTCGATACCCGGCTTGTAGCCGGCCAGACGAGCGACGAAATCCGGATCACGAGCGATGCGCAGGCCATTGGTGTTGATCATCAGGTGGCGGATCGGGCGCGCCTTGGCGGCATCGAGGATGGCGAAGAAATCCGGATGCAGCGTCGGTTCGCCACCCGAAATCTGCACCACGTCCGGCTCGCCTTCGTTGGCGACGACGGCATCGAGCATGGCCTCAACTTCGGCCAGCGAACGGTGCATCTGCCGCTCCGGTCCGGATTCGGCATAGCACACCGGGCAGCGCAGGTTGCAGTGCTCGGTGATTTCGACCACCGTCAGGCAAGAGTGCTGCATGTGGTCGGGACACAAGCCGCAGTCGTAGGGGCAACCGTAGCGCATCTCGGTATTGAAACGCTCGGGCATTTCCGGCGCCTTCACGTAGACCTCGCGACATAGCCGGTAATACTCGGCATCGTCGGCAATCAGCACGCGTTCGCTGCCGTGCGCCGGACACCACTTGTCGAGATAGACATCGTTGCCCTTGATGACGATCTTCGCCTCGACCTGGCGCAGGCAGGTAGTACACACCGAGGCGGTGGTGTCGTAGAAAAGCCAGGGGCGGTTCTTGCGGCTCACGATTGCTGCTCCCCACCGAACGAGGCATCGCCGGCATTCGGTTTCCGCCAACTGTTGAACACCCACCACACGGTAAAACCGCCCCCGACCACGCCGAGCAGGCCGATCAGCGCAATCCACACGCCGTCGCGCGATGCGCCGCCAAACATCACGCACAAACCGCCGGCAGCGATGGCGAACAAGCCGGCGGCGATCAGACAGATGCGAAAAAGGACTTTCAGTATCACCAACATGCTCATGCGCTCCCGTCTTTGTCTTTGTGAAATTTGCCGGCCGGTTTGAAGGTCAGCCTGATGATGCCGGTGCCGGATGCCATGATCAGACCGACGATCAGCACCAGCCCCGACGATATTGAGGAAAGCGTTCATCGCGCCTCCTTTTCCGCCGCCATCGCCGCAACCCTCGGCCACAGCCGCCACACCAGCGGCAAGTAGATCGCCAGCCCGATCAGGCACACCCACTGGATGCCGGACTGCCCGAGCGGGTAGACGTAGGGAATGGGCTTGATGCCATCGACCAGCAGGCGCCAGCCGAGATAGCTGACCAGCATCAGCTTGAACAGCAGCCCGGAGCGAACCGCCAGCTGCCCGCGCAAGCCCGCCAGCCCCCACCACAGCAGGCCGGCAAACAGGATTTCATAGAGCTGCGTCGGATGGCGCGGCACGCCGTCGCCGAAATCGATGGCCCACGGCAGCGCACTCGGATTGCCGAAAGTGCCGTCCTCCAGCCCGGCCAGGAAACAGCCGACCCGACCAATCATCAGCCCGAGCAGCACGGGAAAGACGAAGGCATCGCCGGTCGAGTGCCTGATGCCGTTGAGCTTCTTGGCGATCTCGACCCCGATCAGCCCGCCGAGCAGGCCGCCGACCATTGACTGCCCGCCCAGCAACAGCGTCGGCGTATTCCAGTACTGCACAAAGAGGTGCGGCATCTCGATCCAGAACACCGCCTTGTTGCCGATGGCGGCGCCGAAAATGCAGCCGACGGCGACGACGAAGCCCTCGCCGTGCAGAATGCTGCCGCCCCCGGACTGCTTGCGAAGCATCCGATAGTAGGCGGCACCGACAGCCAGGGCGAGCATTTCGAAAACTCCGTGGACCATGGCAGCGTGTTCGGCCGGAACCACCGGGCTCACCGCTGCTCGCCGCGCAAGGCCAGCACCTTGGCCTGCAAGTGTTCTGGCGTTGCTTCCGCTGCCGGCACTGGCGAGCCAACCCGCAACGCAATGTCCGAAAACATCCCGCGCCGGAATGGGGTCTTCATCGCCGCGCCGTCGATGCGCGAGAAGAAGCTGCCCCACAGCCCGGACAGGGCCATCGGCACCACCGGCACCGGGTTGGCCTGCAGGATGCGCGTCACGCCGGGGCGGAAGGGCTGGATTTCGCCATCCCGGGTGATGCCGCCTTCCGGGAAGATGCCGACCAGATCGCCATTCGCCAGCGCCTTGCCGACTTCGGCGAAGGCCGCCTCCATCATCGCCGGATCTTCCTTGGCCGGGGCGATGGGAATGGCGCCGCAATGGCGGAAGATGAAGCCGAGCAGCAGCGTCTTGAAGATGCGGTAGTCCATCACGAAGCGGATCGGGCGCGGCGAAGCACCCATGATCACCACCGCGTCGGCGAAGCTGACATGATTGGCGACGAGCAGCGCCGCGCCCTCGTGCGGGATGTGCTCCAGGCCACGGGTGCGCAGGCGATACACCGCCTTGACCATCAGCCAGGCGACGAAGCGGAGTAGGAATTCCGGCACCAGCCCATAGATATAGACCGCCACGACTGCATTGAGCAGCGCCGCGATGCCGAACAGCGCCGGCATCGACAGCCCTTCGCCGAGCATGGCCGCCGCCCCCAGCGCGCCGACCACCATGAACAACGCATTGAGGATGTTGTTGGCGGCGATGATGCGTGCCCGGTGTTCCGGCGAACTGCGCAGCTGCACCAGCGCATAGAGCGGCACGATGAAGAAGCCGCCGAAGACGCCGAGCATCATCAGGTCGAACAGCACGCGCCAGACATCCGGGATGCTGAGCAGGGCGAGCAGTTCGTGCGGCGTCGTACCGGCCAGCCCGACCGGCGAGGCGAAGTAGAGATCGACGCCGAACAGCGTCAGGCCGATGGAACCGAAGGGCACCAGGCCGATTTCGACATGCTTGCCCGACATGCGCTCGCAGAGCATGGAGCCGACACCGCTGCCGACCGTGAAGGTGGCGAGCAGCAGCGTCACCGACGACTCACCGCCGCCGAGCACGAACTTGGCATAGGCCGGGAATTGGGCGAGGAACAATGCCCCGTACAACCAGAACCACGAAATGCCGAGAATGGACAGGAAGACCGTTCGGTTCTGCCGGGCGAAGGCGATGTTGCGCCAGGTTTCGGACAGCGGGTTGAGATTGACCGTGAGCATCGGCGCCGGCGGCGGTGCGACGGGAATGCCCCGGCTGGTCAGGTAGCCGGCCAGCGCGACGATGAAGCCGCCGACGGCGATCCACGCCGGATGCGCGACGGAGCCGGCGAGCAGCCCTCCGGCCAGCGTGCCGATCAGGATGGCAACGAAGGTACCGGCCTCGATCAACGCATTGCCGCCGACCAGTTCGTCCTCGCGCAGGTGCTGCGGCATGATCGCGTACTTCACCGGCCCGAACAGCGTCGAATGGCAGCCGAGCAGGAACAGTGCCCCCATGAGCACCGGCAGGCTGGTCATGAAGAAACCGGCGGCAGCCACACCCATGATCGCCATCTCCAGCACCTTGACCAGCCGCGCCAGCATGGCCTTGTCGTACTTGTCGGCAAGCTGCCCGGCGGTCGCCGAAAACAGGAAGAAGGGCAGGATGAAAACCCCGGCCGCCAGGTTGGCCAGCAGTTCCGGTTTGAGCGTCGTCCAGTGCGCGGCGTGGAAAGTGAGCAGGACGATCAGCGCGTTCTTGAACAGGTTGTCGTTGAAGGCACCGAGAAACTGGGTGGCGAAGAAGGGGCCGAAGCGTTTCTTCCTGAGAAGTCCGAATTGTCCGCTCATGCGTGGCTCGCAGCGAAAAGGCGACGGGTATGGAACACCGCCGGAGAGAAGGAATGCCCCTGCCAGTTGAGCAGGCGCTTGAGGGCAAAGTCGAAGAGCAAGGGGTTGTGCTGGCGCAGGGTGTCGAGATCGTCGACCGCCCCCTTGGGCAACAGGCCGGCCCGCGCCAGCGCGCTCGGAGAGGTCAGCGGCACGATGCCGGGCAGTGGGTAATCGGAGCCGTGGAGCAGGCGATCGTGCAGGTCGCGGCGTTCGAGCAGGGTACGGATTGCCGCTGTCTTGCGATTGCGCTGCGTGATGGCGGAAATGTCGCCATGGAGCAACCCCTTGGCGCGCGGCTCGCCCATCAGTTTGAGGAAGAGATCGAAACTGCTGCGCACCTTGCCATCATCGTCGATATCGTCGCCCAGCGTGGCACAGTGGGCGACCACTACCTTGACGCCGGCATCGAGCGCCCGGCGCAGGCGCAACGGGTTGCCGTAGGCCTGCGTGTCGCTGCCCTTGACCGCCTTTTCCTCACCGCAATGCACGATCAACGGCGTGCCGGTTTCGGCCAGCACGCGGTAGAAGGCGTCGCACTTGGCGTCAGCCGGGTCCATGCCCATCGCTGCCGGCAGCCACTTCACCGCCCGTGCGCCGTTGGCGACGGCCAGGCGCAACTCGTCGGTCGCCCCTGCCCGATAGGGGTGTAACGAAGCGACCCACTCGAAGCGTGCCGGAAAATCCCGCGCCAGCTTGGCTGCCCAGGCATTGGGCACGTAGAACGCCGAATGTTCCGGGTGCGCATCGCCCCTGCCATCGTGGAATCGCTCAAAGGCGAAGAGCATGACCTTGAAGCCATCCGGCATCGCCTCGCACAGGTTGAGCAGGCGCGCGACATAGGCCGCGTCGACCTTGCCCGGCGCATCGTGGGCGCAGCCGGCGTTCATGTAGAAGAGGCGCTGGGCGTAATGCAGTGGTTGCAGCCAACTCGACAGCTGCGGCCCGACCTCGATGCCGCTGCCGCCATCACCCAGCCCGGCGAGATGCACATGGCAGTCCCACACTTGCGCCGGATCGATGCCCGCCCATGACTGATGCAGCCATCGGCTGTCGATCAGCCCGGCCGGGATGGCGACGCGGCACTTGTTAACCAGCAACGGTTTGGCCGATGTCCAGCCGGCGGCCGACAAGGCGGCGCCGCCGGCGAGCAGACCAATGAAACGGCGGCGATTCATCACACCGCCTCGGCCAGACGCTTCAGCGTCACGTAATCGACCTTGCCGGTGCCTAGCAATGGCAGCACTTCGACCTTGTGGATCTTGCGCGGCACGGCCAGTTCCGGCACGCCGGTTTCGCGGGCCTTGGCGGCGAGCAGTTCGCGCGTCAGCTGGCCGTCGGTGGTGAACAGCACCAGCGCCTCGCCCTTGGCCGGGTCGGGCTGGCTGGAGGCGGCGTGGAGCATGGCCGGCGAAGTGGCCGTCGCCAGCTTCTCGACCACCTCGAGGCTGACCATTTCGCCGGCGATCTTGGCGAAGCGCTTTACCCGGCCAACGATCTTCACGAAACCGTCCTCGTCCAGCTCGACCACGTCGCCGGTCTCGTACCAGCCCTCGCCGGCGTCCGACACCGGCGGCTGCAGCACGCCGGGCTGGTCGGCCTTGAGGTAGCCGGCCATGACATTCGGGCCGCGCACATGCAGGATGCCGCCGTTCGGAATGCCCGGCACCGGCAGCAGCTTGTGCTCGATGCCCGGCAGCAGGTTGCCGACCGTTCCCGTCTTGTAGGCCATCGGCGTATTGACCGCCAGCACCGGCGCGGTTTCGGTGGCACCGTAGCCTTCGAATATGCGCAGGCCGAATTTCTCGAACCACTGGCTGCGCACGGCTTCCGATAGCTTCTCGGCACCGGCCACGACGTAACGCAGGCGATAGAAGTCATAGGGATTGGCGAACTTGCCGTAGTTGGCGAGGAAGGTCGAGGTGCCGAACAGGATGGTGCAGCCGCGATCGTAGGCCAGCTCCGGAATCACCCGGTAGTGCAGCGGCGACGGGTAGAGGAAAAGACTGGCCCCGTTGAGCACCGGCAGCAGCGCCCCGGCGGTCAGGCCGAAGGAATGGAAGATGGGCAGCGCGTTGAGCACCTTATCGTAGACCGAGAAGTCGATCACCGAGCGGATCTGCGCGATATTGGCGAGGATGGCGCGGTGCGGCAGCACGACGCCCTTGGGCTTGCCTTCCGACCCCGACGTGAACAGCACCACCGCCGCATCCTCCGACGAGGCGGGCAGTTCGAAGCCGCGCGGGAAGTGCAGCGCCCACAGCATCAGCCACAGCTTGTCGCCGAGGCCGATCCGCTCGCGCACGTCCTCCAGGTAGACCAACTGCACCTTGCTCAGCCCGGCCAGCTTGTCGCCCAGCTTGGCCTGCTCGACAAAGGCGCGCGAGGTGACGATGGTCTTCACCTCGGCGGCATCGCAGGCGGCCTGCATGGCTTCGACGCCGGCCGTGTAGTTGAGCATGGCCGGAATGCGGCGCCGGGCGCTAAGGCCGAAGATCAGGCCGATGGTCGGCACGAGGTTGGGCAGCAACAAACCGACCCGCTCGCCGGGCTGCGACAGGCGTTCGATCTGGCGGCCGAGCATCAGGGCCATCTTGAGCAGGTCGTTGTACGAATACTCGACCTGCTTGACGTCCTCCAGCAGGCGACGGCTGCGACCATAGACGCCGACGGCATCGCACAGCGCGGCGTACAGGGTCTGCTGCGGGCGGGAGGCAACGATCATCTCCTGCATCAGCCGACGCATGGCCTCGCCGGATTTACGGCGACGCAGCTTGGCGGTCGCGCCCTCCGGCATCGGGAAGTGGCGGGCCTCCAGAATCGACAGACGAATCTTTGGCAAAAGCTGCTTGGGATGACGACCGGACAGGCGTGAGAAATAGGTACGCTCGGCGCCCTCCAGACGCACCGGCACCACGGTCGCGCCGGTCTTGGCGGCGACGAAGGCGGGGCCGTCGTAGACCTTCATCAGCGAACCGGTCAGCGTAATGCGCCCTTCCGGGAAGATGACCACCGGCCGGCCGGTTTCGATCAGTCGGATGACCTTCTTCATGGCCATCGGGCTGGTTGGATCAACTGCCAGGTAATCGACCTGCGACAGGAGGATGCGGAACATCCAGCTTTTGGCAATAGTGGTATGCACCACGAAAACCGGGTTGATGGGCAGGAACAGGCCGAGCAGCAGGCCGTCGAGAAAGGACTGGTGGTTGGCGACGACGAGCAGGCGGTCGTGCTTGAAATCGGCCTGCCGGGCAGTGACTTCGACACGGAACAACAGGCGGGCCAGGCCGCGCAACAGCGGCCGCAGAATGGAACGCAGCATCAGGTGTGATCCCTTACGTAATCGAGGACATTGCCGAAGGTTTCGCTCAGCGCCTCGCGGTTGATCCAGAACCAGACTTCCTTGCCGATCTTCTCGGAAGCCAGCACGCCGGACTCGTGGAGTATCTTCAGGTGGTGCGACACCGTCGACCGGGCCAGCGTAGACACCTCGGCAATCTGCCCGACGTTCAGCCGCTCGCCCGGCTCAAACAGCAGCAGGATGCGCTGCCGGTGCTCGTCGCCCAGCGCCACGAAGACTTTGGACATCGCCTGCCAGGCAGGCGGAATAGTTTGGGAATAGTCAGATTTCATGTCGATAATCTTAGATACATCGACATGACTTTGTCAACAAACCTACCCCCCCATTTTCGTCTGCAATTTCTCGACCCGTTCGGAGGCCCCAAGCCGGCTTCGTCTACAGCGAAGGCCTCGACACAGGAACAGAACGCAAGAACGCCGGAGTGGCTGTGGCGACTAGCGGGGGGCAGCCAGACTGGCCAACCAGGCCTCGTAGCCGCCCTTGAGCGGTTTGACCGACAAATAGCCGGCGTTCAGCAGATGCCTGGCCGCCTGGACCGCACCCGCATCCTCGGGACAGGCGCAGAGGGTGACGATGGGCCTGTCCTTGGGCCAGTCGCCAACCGCCTCGTGCAGGAAATCGTGCTCGGCGATACGCGCCCCGGCGATCGGCCCGGTTTCCGCGATCATCGTCGCACCGCGCAGGTCGAGGACGAGCGGCGGTGAATCGCTCGCCAACGCAGCCATCAATTCAGCCGGGCTGACATGGGGAACCGCGCAGAATTTCCGGAAACGATACTTTTGCCACAGCTTCCAGCCCAGCCAGAAGGCCAGCAGGATCGCCACCACGAGCAGCGCCCGTGCCGCATGGCGATCGAGCGTGGCGATGGCCGATTGGACTGCATCCTGCAGCAGCCACCCGGCACCGATCGCCGCACCGGCCCACAAAGCGGCGCCCACCCCGGCCGCCAGCAGAAAACCGGCCTGGCTCATGCGCAGCGCCCCGGCGATGGGCGGCGCCACCGTCGAGAACCCGGGAATGAACTTGGCAACGACCAGGGATGAAACGCCCCAGCGAATGAAGCGCGCCTCGGTCTGGCTGACGCAGGACGAAGGATTGATCGAGAGTTTGCACAGACCGGCCAGCACCCGGTAGCCAAACATCTTGCCCGACCAGTACCACAGCCAGTCAGCCAGCACCGAGGCGACGACGGCCGCGGCCAGCACCTGGCCCAGGCTGCCCGACGTCGTCGCCAGGCTGCCGGCCAGCAACAGCGTCGGCACGGCGGGCACCGGCAAACCGAGCTGCTGCAACAGCACGTTGAAGAAGACGACGGTCACGGCATCCTGGCGCAGTGTCTCGGTGATCTGGGCAATATCCATGGTGTCAGCTACGGCGGATGGCCGCTGGGGGCAAATGGGGTGAAAACATGATTCCTTTCCCGGCTGGATTCGCACGGCGGAAAACAGACTTTAACGCAGCGCGCCACACAACGGGCCAAAAGACGGACGATGTGCCGGAATGCCGAGTCCTTGCTTGGGAGGCATCCGGCATGCATGGCACAATCGGTCATTATTGCAACACTGATAGGAGCCTGGCCATGGCCACCATCCTGCTGGTCGACGACTCGGCGACCATCCGCAACATGCTGAAGGCCACACTGGAACCATCCGGTTATCGCATCCTCGAAGCCTCGGGCGGCCGTGCCGGCCTGGAGATCGTCAGGCAGGAGGCACTTGACCTGCTCATTTGCGACCAGAACATGCCGGGCCTCGACGGTTTGGGCTTGGTCAAAGCCATTCGCGCCGGCAGCAATAACCGGAACGTACCCATCCTGATCCTGACCACCGAAACCTCAGATGCAATGAAGTCCGCCTTCCGCGCCGCCGGCGCCAGCGGCTGGATGTCCAAGCCCTTCACCCCGGAACGACTGGAAACAGCGTTGAACAAACTGCTCGGCAATTGATCCTGATGCGCCCCTCCCGCTCTGACTATCTCGACCTCCCCGACCTCCGACTGCATGTGCGGCGCTGGGGCGACCCGCAAGCCCCCACGCTCTTCCTGCTGCATGGCTGGATGGACGTTTCCGCCTCCTTCCAGTTCGTCGTCGACGAACTGCAGCGTGACTGGAATATCGTCGCCCCCGACTGGCGTGGCTTTGGGCCGTCGCAGTGGCTGAACCGCCCCTATTATTTTGCCGAACACATGGGCGACATGGAGGCCATCCTCGATCATTACGCACCGGATGGACAGGTCCGGCTGGTCGGCCACAGCATGGGCGGCATCCTCTCCTGCCTGTACGCCGGCATCCGCCCCGAGCGGGTCGAACGCCTGGTGACCCTGGACGGCTTCGGCATTGCCCCGACGACCCCCGACATGGCGCCGGAACGCTACCGGCAATGGCTGAACCAGACCCGCGAAATACCGAAGCTGTATGTCTACAAGGACCGCGCCGACTTCGCCCGCCGGCTGATGAAGAGCGACCGCTTCCTGAGCGCCGAACGTGCCGACTACCTGTCCCGCCATCTGGCCAAGGTCGGCGAAGGGCAGAACAAGGCGGGCGAAATCCGTCACGGCGTGATCTGGAACGGCGACCCGTGGCACAAGAATTTCTCGCCCTACCTGTTCCGCCTGGAAGAATCGATGGCCATCTGGCGCGAAGTGCGTTGCCCGGTACTCTGGGTAGCCGGTCGCCAGTCCTGGGTGGTCCGCGATTTCGAGCAGCGCCCGGGCGACTGGGAAGCTCGCCAGGCCTGCTTCGCCAACCTTACCGAACGCTGGATCGAGAACGCCGACCACATGCTGCACCACGACCAGCCGGAAGAGGTGGCGCGCCTGGTCGAGGAATTCATGGCCTGAAGGCGACAGAAAGCCGCCTCGCGGCGGCCTTCATTTTTGACCTGCCATCGGGCGCTAGCGCCCCTTGCAGACCTGTATCAGGCGGTCTTGAAGCGTGATACTGCGCTCAGCAGATCGCCGGCCAGATGGTCCAGTTGGCCGGCCGAGCCGGCTACCGAGCTAACCGCCGACGAGTTTTCGTCCACCATCTGCACGATGAGTTCGACCCGATTGGCCAGGTCGTGACTGGCCGACGCCTGTTCCTTCAGGGCGACCGCCACGTCGTCGATAACCGAGGTCACCTGCTTTGCGCCATCGTTGATGCTGCTCATCACCGCGCCGGCCTGTTCCGCCATCTGCATCCCTTCGCGCATCTGGTTGACGGTTTGGGCCATGCTGCCGCTCATCCGGCGTGCACGCTCCTGAATGCCGTTGACCATGTTGGTGATCTCCTGCGCCGACGCCATCGTACGTTCGGCGAGCTTGCGCACCTCATCGGCTACGACAGCAAAGCCGCGCCCGGTTTCGCCGGCCCGCGCTGCTTCGATGGCAGCATTCAAGGCCAGCAGGTTGGTCTGGTCGGCCACGTCCTTGATCACGTTGACGATGGTTGAAATCTTCTCGGACTCCTGATCCAGCGCTCGAGAACTCTCCGCGCTTTCCTCGATGGTTTTCGCCACCCGACCGATCTCGTTGAGCATGGAAGCCACCTGCCGGGCGCCGCTTTCGGCACCCGTGCTGGCATTCTGGGCCATTTGCCGCGCGTCCTGCGAAAGGCTGGCGACATGATTGATGCTCGCCGACATTTCTTCCAGCGCCGCCGCCATCGCCGACGAAGCTTCGGACTGCGCCTCGGAACTTTCACGTACCTGCTGGGCTGCGCCGCTCAACAATCCGGCATTTTCCGCGACGTTGTCGGCGTTGCTGCGGACCTGGCCGATGGCTTCGTTCAAGGACTTGACCATCTGGGCGGTCGAGCTTTCCATCCGGGTCAGTTCATCCCTGCCGCTCTGGTTCACCCGAAGACTGACATCCCCGGTGGCCACCTTGTTCAAGGCGCTCTCCAGGATGGCCATGGGAAGCGTAATGGAGCGGGTCAGCAGCACGGCCCCTGCAATCGTCAGCAGCACGGCAACGAATATTACGCCGAGCAGCGTGTTCTTCGCCCTCTCGTAAGCCGCCTGGGCTGACTTGATGGCAGCAGCGTTCAGGTCATCCTCGATTTTTGCCAGATCCTCGGTCGCCTCCCGCAGTCCTTTCAAGCGGCTCGGAATTTCCGAGGCCTTGATAATGGCCTCCCCTGCTTTGCCGGCCAGCGCGAGTTCGCGAATGCTGTCGAAGAACGGCTTGGCTGCCTCGCTTCTCCGTCCGCATCTTGGTCATCTGTTCGAACTCTTGCGGTTGCCCTTCATAGTCCTGGAACATCTTCAACAGTTTTTCATGGCGCTCGGTAAATTGGCTGCGCAGTTGATTCAGGCGATCGCTTGCCTTGTGCCGGCCCTCATCGTTGATCGCCAGGACAACGTCGCGGATTGCAATTGCCTGGAGATCAACGTTGATGCGCAGACGCAGCGCCATGTCCTTTTCGACGTCATTGATGCTGGTGATCTCATTCAGCTTGTCATTGATCGTCCCCAACTCCGTGATGCCGACCACGCCGACAATCACGATCAGCAGCAGAAGCACCGCGTAGCCGATGGCCAATCGGGCCTTGATGGTCGTATTTCGCATTTTGCCTCCGAAAAACGATTTGACTGCTAAGCCGATTTATTATTTTCGGCATTGTTAGCGTTTTAGCAATTAAATTTTATACACCGGAAAAGCCCTTAGTAAAAAGCCGGTTATTTAATCTTTCGCGCCGCGCGACCGACATTCAATAACCATTGGCCGTCTTTCAAGCGAAGCAGGCAACCCCCGTTCGAAGCGAGGCAAGGGGGCAGGGAGGGCGCTCCAAATGAAAACGCCCGATGAAATTCATCGGGCGTTTTGCTGGGCCATCAAGCCGGTCGAGCTGTCACTACTTCAGTGGTAGGCCTTCTTCGAAGCCAGCTTGGAGGCCATGAAGCAGGCCAGGGTGAAAATAACGACTGCGAAACCGATGCCGAAGTAGGAAAGCTCGTCCATGAATGCCTCTGTAGGATTGGGGGGGGTTATTAGAGGCCGTATAGACAGCAGCACGGAAAAAAGTTCCGCTCCGTCGCTAATTTTTTGCCCCCCGAAAAATCACTCCCCGCGAGCCCGGCGCACGGTGACCGATTCGCCGCCGACACCCCAGTTGTCGGTATCCACCTCATCGATGACCACCACGGTCGTCTTTGGGTTCTTGCCGAGCACATCGACCAGCAGCTGGGTCGCCCCCTGGATCAGGCGCGCCTTCTGCTCGGCGGTGGCCCCTTCGCGGGTAATCTTGATATTGACGTAGGGCATGGCGGCTCCTGTCAGCGATTCACGTCGACGACAACCCGGCCGCGCACCTTGCCTTCGATCAGTTGCGCCGCCGTCGGAATCGCCTCGGCCAACGAAACCTCGTGCGTGATCATGGCCAGTTTGTCGACATCGAGGTCGCGCGCGAGACGTTCCCAGACAACCAGCCGCTCCGGACGCGGGCACATCACGCTATCGATGCCAACCAGCGTCACGCCACGCAGAATGAAAGGCGCCACGCTCGAGGGGAAATCCATGCCGCCAGCCAGACCGCAGGCCGTCACCACGCCGCGGTATTTCGTCGTCGCACAGATATTGGCCAGTGTGTGGCTGCCGACGACATCGACCGCCCCCGCCCAGCGCTCCTTGCCGAGCGGCTTTCCGGGGGCCGAGAAAACGCTGCGATCGATAATTTCGGCGGCGCCGAGCTGTTTCAGGTAATCGGCCTCTTCCGGCCGGCCGCTGACTGCCACCACGGCGTAGCCGAGTTGCTTGAGTACGGCGATGGCCACGCTGCCCACACCGCCGGCCGCACCGGTGACGACGATTTCGCCGTCGCCCGGCTGGAGACCCTGCCGCTCCAGCGCCAGTACGCACAACATGGCGGTGTAGCCGGCAGTGCCGATGGCCACGGCCTGGCGAGCGGTAAAGGCCGAGGGCAGCGGCACCAGCCAGTCGCCCTTGAGGCGCGCCTTGCAGGCAAGACCGCCCCAGTGCGTTTCGCCAACGCCCCATCCGTTGAGCAACACGCGATCGCCGGCCTTGTACGCCGGATTGTCGCTCGCCTCGACGGTGCCGGCGATATCGATGCCGGGAACCATCGGGAACTTGCGGACGACGGGCCCCTTGCCGGTGATCGCCAGGCCATCCTTGTAGTTCAGCGACGAGTAATCGACGCGCACCGTGACATCGCCCTCCGGCAATTGTGCGTCGTCGATGTCCTGCACGGATGCGCGATAACCGGCGTCATCCTTCTCGATCAGAATTCCCTTGAACATGCATCTCTCCGTTTTCAGGTTTGCAATCCCGGCTCGAGCGCTACTCTGGCTTCGTGCCGCTCCACCCGCTTGAGTATAGCCAACAGCACAACACCAGCGACCATCACGCCGGCGGCCAGATACAAACCGATGGAATAGTTGCCCAGGCGTGTCGCCAGCCAGCCAACCAGCGCCGGACCGACAATCTGCGCCACGCCATAGGAAAGCGTCATCTTGCCCATCATCTTGGCCGGTCGCGTCGGGTAGTAACGCCCGGCCATGGTCAATACGAGACTGACCATGCCGATGAAGGTTCCACCAAACAGCAGGGCGCCGAACATCGTGGCATACAACCCGCCCACGGCTACCGGCAGGACGATACCGACGATCTGCAGCACGGCGGCGAGGATCAATGCGTTGAGTTCGCCGACATAGCGGGCGATCAAATCCCAGTTGAAGCAGGACGGCGCACCCGCCAGACCGATGGCCAGGAAGGCCAGCGCCCCCTTCCCGGACAACCCGGGCAACTGATCGACGATGGCGACAATAAAGGTGGCGCCGATCACATAGCCGAAGCCGGCGCAAAAATAGGCTGCCATGAACAGGCCGAGGAAGAGGCGGCTCGGCGGATTGTCGCGCATCGCCGCACCGTTGGCGGTGAACGGATTCCTGTCCGGTATGGGCAACCAGGCCAGCGCCGGCACGATCAGCAGACAACCGATGGCCGTAAAGACGAACCACTGCTGCCGCCAGTCGAGCACGTCCCCCATCAGCCAGACAGCCACCGAACACCCGGCAATCCCCAGCCCGATGCCCGAGAAGTGGATGCCCAGTTCGGGGCGATGATTGTGGCGGATCAGCCAGTTGAGAATCAGCCCGGTGCCGAGCAGCATGCCGGCGGCGCTGCTCAGGCCGGCGATGAAGCGCGACAGCATCCACAGCCACGGGTCGGTCGTCAGTCCCATCATCAGCGTGCTGAGAATGGCCACCACCATGCCGATCCGGTACAGGCGATCCTTGAGTACCAGATCGCTGATCAGCGACGCGATCAAGGCGCCGCTCAGGTATCCGGCGTAATTCAGTGCCGCCAGCCAGCCGGCTTCGGCCAGCCCGAGCCCGGCCTGCTGCTGCATGATCGGCAAGAGCGGCGTGTAGGCAAAACGAGCCACCCCAAGCACCAGCAGCAAGCTGAAGATGCCGGCAGAGAGGACTTTGAGGCGTTCGATCTGGGAAGTCATGGCGGGCATCCTGGCCTATTGATGGAGATACGATAAACAGCGTAAAGTATCTGCACAAATGATTTGTTGAGAACAATTCATTCTTTTATTGAGATACCCCATGGAACTCATCGCCCTCCGCACCTTTCAGGCCGTCGTCGAAGAAGGCGGCATCCTCGCCGCGTCGCGCAAACTGAATACCGTCCAGTCCAACGTTACCGGCCGCATCCGCAAGCTGGAGGAAGAGCTGGGTGCCGAACTGTTCTTCCGCAAGGGACGCGGGCTGGAACTCGCCCCCTCGGGCCGCGTGCTCCTTGATTACGCCCGACGCATGCTGCAACTGGAGCGCCAGACTGCCAACGCGGTCCGTCAGGTCGGTGAAAGTGTCGGCGAACTGCGCATCGGCTCGATGGAAACCTTTGCCGCGCTGCACCTGCCCAGCGCCCTGAAAGGTGTGCGCGCCAGCCATCCGCGCATGGAGGTTCGCGTTTATACGGATACGACCAGCGCCTTGACCGAGAAGGTGCTCGACCACAAGCTGGACTGCGCCTTTGTCGCCGGCCCGGTCGTCCATCCCGACCTGCGCTTCGAGGAACTGGTCGTCGAGGAACTGGTGCAAGTCCATGCAGCCGGCACCGATCCGGTCATGCTGCCCCTGATCATGTTTCGCGAAGGCTGCGCTTATCGCACTCGGGCCATCGCCTGGCAGCGCAAGCAGGGCCATGCGCTATCCGATGCCATGGAATTCGGCACGCTGGAAGGAATTCTCGGCTGCATTGCCGTCGGCCTTGGCTGGACCTTGATGCCGCGACGGGTCGTCGAACAATCGGCACACGCCGCCGATCTGGTCATTGAGTCCGTTCCGCCGGATATCGCCCGCATACCGACCGGCATGATCTCCTTGCGCAACGGCCCGCGCATGCCGGTCCTGAAAACGTTGAGCGATGGCGTGGCCGCCTCCGCCCGGTGTCCCTTGGCTGCCTGACGACGCTCAGGACTTGAGCAGTTCCTCGCGCGACCCGAGCCAGCGCTGCAAGTGCTTCTCGGCCAGCGCGGGATGCGCGGTCAGCATTTCCTCAGCCACCTCGCGCGCCAGGGCGATCAGGTCGGCATCCATTTCCAGATCGGCATAGCGCAACAAGGGCACACCGCTCTGCCGGCTGCCGACGAACTCGCCCGGACCGCGTAGCTGCAGGTCCTGGCGGGCGATCTCGAAACCATCGGTATTCTCGAAGATGATCTTCAGCCGCTGGCGAGCGATTTCGCCGAGCGGCCCGGCAT
>CAMKYP010000028.1 GCA_946477505.1 uncultured Dechloromonas sp.
TGGTGATCGTCAAGCACAATGCGACCTTCCTGTCGGCCTATGCCCACAATCGCAAGATACTGGTCAAGGAAGGGCAGCAGGTTACCCGGGGCCAGAAAATCGCGGAAATGGGCAATACCGATGCGGACTCGGTGAAGCTTCACTTTGAAATCCGCAAACAGGGCAAACCGGTCGATCCTTCGGTCTATCTCCCGAAACGATGAGCGAGACCGGCGACGACATCGGGGATGATTTCGAGGGGCAACCCGATGAATCCCTGTTGCCGCCGGAGACGGAGCCTGTCACACCGGAAATCGAGCTGCTTGAGGATGTGACGCAGCTTTATCTGTCGGAAATCGGGGCCAAGCCCTTGCTGACGCCGGAAGAGGAACTGGAGACGTCACGCTTGGTACGTCAGGGCGACTTTTCTGCCCGCCAGCGCATGATTGAGCACAACCTGCGGCTGGTGGTGAATATTGCCAAGCATTACCTGAATCGCGGTATTCCTTTGCTTGATCTGGTCGAGGAGGGCAACCTCGGCTTGATCCACGCCCTGGAGAAATTCGATCCGGAGCGTGGTTTCAGGTTCTCGACCTATGCGACCTGGTGGATACGCCAGAATATCGAACGCGGCATCATGAACCAGTCGCGGACCATCCGCCTGCCGGTTCATATCGTCAAGGAAATCAACGTTGTACTCCGTGCCATGCGGCATCTGGAATCGGAGGACAAGCGCGATTCGACTGTGGAGCGTATTGCTGCGCTGATCGACCGGCCGGTCGACGATGTGCGCCGTATCCTGTCGCTCAACGAACACATTGCATCGCTCGATGCGCCGCTGGAAATCGATCCCAATCATACGATCGGTGAGAACATCGCCGACGAAGGCAGTGCCGATCCGGAATCCCTGCTGCAGGAAAGCGAAATCGGTTTGCTGGTCGATGACTGGTTGGCGCAGCTATCCGAACGCCAGCGCTCGGTTATCGAGCGCCGCTATGGTCTTAACGGCGCCGACGTGGCGACGCTGGACGCCATTGCCACCGACCTCGGCCTGACCCGCGAGCGGGTTCGTCAGATCCAGATCGAGGGGCTGGATCGTCTGCGCAAGATCATCAAGCGCGGCAATATCTCCCGCGATTCTCTGCTGTAGCCGGAAGCTGGGTGCACAGCCGGTTGCGAATCTCTTCGGCCAGCTGGAATACCGACATCGCATAGAAGCTCGATCGGTTGTAGCGGGTGATGACGTAGAAGTTTTCGAAACCCAGCCAGTATTCGGTTTCCTTGTTTGGCGAGACCAGATCGATCAGGGCGACGGTGGCTTGCGGGTCGGTTTCGGCACGGATGCCTTTGGCAGCCAGCTCCGCAGCCTTCAGGCTCGGACGAATGCCGGCCTGGAGCAGCGACGGATCAGGCGTGCCATTCGTTGCGGCGGACACGGCGATGGCCTGTCCGGCCTGCCAGCCGTGTTGTTCCAGAAAACGGGCGACGCTGCCGATGGCATCGTCGACGCTGTTGCTAAGGTCGACGCGCTGGTCGCCGTCGAAGTCGACCGCATAGCGGCGTTGGCTGCCCGGCATGAACTGCGGGATGCCGATGGCGCCGGCGAAGGAACCCTTCACGGCGAGCGGATCGAGGGCGTTTTCCCGCGACAGGAGAAGGAATTGTTCGAGTTCGGTGCGGAAAAACTCGGCGCGGGGCGGGTATTTGAAAGCGAGGGTCGCCAGTGCTTCGAGAACGCGAAAGCCGCCGGTATTGCGGCCGTATTCGGTTTCGACACCGATGATCGCAACGATGATCTCGGGCGGCACGCCATACAAAGCGCTGGCCTTGACGAGTTGCCCCTCGTTTTCTTGCCAGAAACGCACGCCGCCATCAATGCGGCGATCGTTCAAAAAGCGCGGGCGGTAGCGCTCCCATGAGCGTTGCAGCGGCGAACTGGGTGGCTTGATCAGTTGCAGTACCTTGGTGTTCGGACGGATCTGGGCGAATTGGGAGAGCAGGGTGTCGGCATTGAAACCGTGCCGTTGTTCCAGATCGCGGGCAAAGTCGACGACCGCCGGTTCATCGGCAAAGCTGGTGGTCTGCGCGCCGGCGTGACCATACAGTGCGGTCGATATGAGGAGCAGCGTGGCCAGGGTGTTTTTGAGCTTGAGATTCATTGTTCAAATCGCGCGACGGCATCGCGCAATGGGGTCAGGTTGTCGTTGGCGTCGCCGTAGCGGACCCGAAGGTAGGCATCGACGACATTCTGGAAAGCTTCGCCCAGCTCCGGGTGTTGTTCCCGCACGCGCTGCGCCAATGCCATCGGCGTTTCCCAGGGCGCGCAGTGTACCTGTCTTCTGGCGAGTTGGCGCAGGGCTTTGTGCCAAAGCCGGAGGGCTGGATCGATTCTCGGTCGTTGATAGAGCGTCCACGCAGTCGTGGCAGCGAGCAGTATGCCGCAGACGATGCCCATCAGTGTTGCCAGACTGCGCCAGTCGGTGTCCGGGAGGCCGAGGCGGGACAGCAATTCGCGCTGGCGTTGCGGGTCGTAGCCCAGTATGTGCTGATTCCACGCATTATTGACGGCTTCCCAGCGGTAACGCAGGTTGCGCAGCCAGTCGGCACGCAGTTGCACAAGGGCGGGCAGGGGTTCGCCGAAGGCCAGGGCGTCGACGATGCCGGTTTCAATGCGGGCGGGGGAGACCGAGGCGGTCGGGTCGACGCGCAACCATCCGCGCCCCTCCAGCCAGACTTCCGCCCAGGCATGGGCGTCGGATTGCCGGACGACCAGGTGGCCGTCGAGCGGATTGAGCTCCCCGCCCTGGTAGCCTGTGACGACGCGGGCCGGGATGCCCGCCGCCCGCATTAGAAAGACAAAGGCGCCGGCATAGTGCTCGCAGAAACCGCGTCGGGTCACGAACAGGAACTCGTCGATCCCGTTCGGGCCGAGGAGCGGCGGTTGCAGGGTGTAGGTGAATTCGGCCGCGAAAAGGTCTTGCGCCTTGCGGATGATCTCCTCGGGACGGAGACCGGTTTGCCGCCAGCCGAGCGCCAGGGCACGGGTTTTCGGGTTCGCTTGCGCCGGGATGCTGAGGTTGCGCTGCAGCGTTTGCGGGTCCTCGTCGGCATTGAAACGATAGTCGAGACTGGCGGCGAGCGCGAAACGTTGCCGCTCGGTTACTGGCTGGCGCTGGGTGGCAGCGAGGGCGGCATTCAGGAAGATGCCCTCGGGCAGGCTGACTGGCGCGTCGAGGGCCAGTATCCAGCGCTGGTTGTGTGCTTCCAGCGTCAGTTCGTAGCGGACCGGAGGCGACATCCTGTCCAGCGCTGCCGCGGCGCCTTGTCCGGTGTGCGGCCGCCAGGTCGTGCCGTCGAAATTCTCCAGAACCGGGCCGCGCCAATAGAGCTTGTGCTTGGCGGGCGGCGCATCGATGAAGCGGGCGCGGAATGCGATGTCGGCGCTCTGCGCCAAGCGGGAAATGCTGCCCGGCGACATGCTGTCGGAGAGGCCGGTCATGCCGGCGTGCGCATCCGATGGCAGCCCCCACAGCGGGCCGGATATGCGGGGGAATAACAGATAGAGCACCAGCATGAACGGGATCGCTTGCAGGCACAGCCTGGCCGCGTAACGCAGGCTCGCGCCGCCCGTGTTCGATGGCCCGCCGTGCAGGCGGATCAGGGTGGTCGTCAGCAGCCAGAGCGCGAACAGCAGCCAGATGCCCGTCGGGATGCTCTGGGAGTAGAGGTAATGTGTGAGCAGCAGGAAATAACCGAGCACGACGACGACCATGGCATCCCGCCGTGACTTCAGTTCGAGCAGTTTCATTGCCATGAAAACCACCAGCATGGCGACGCCGGCATCGCGTCCGAACAAGGTTCGGAACTCGATCAGGATGCCAGCGCAGCCGGCGACTACCAGCAGGATCAGCAGCCAGCGACCGGGCAGGCGCTCGTCTTTCCACCACAAGCGTACCGCCCAGAGCAGCAAAAGCAGGCTGAGCGCGCTCAGCCAGTAGGCCTGGTGCGAAACGTGCGGTGCGGCGGTGGCCACGGCGCTGGCAAATAGCCAGGGGCTTGCCTGGCGTTCGAGAGCTTGGTCGGCGCGCGTGCTCATTCTGGAAACAGGGCCAGCGCTTCGAGGCAACGTCGGCAGTGCCGGTCGCCACGCTCAGGTGGCAAGGAGAGATTGGGGAGGCGCAGGCCGTAAGGGTTGCCGGCAGCCTCGGCGGCGAGTATCCCTCCGGCGAGCATGCCGAGGCGTACTTCGTCGGAGACCCCCGGGGCGGTGTTTTGCCAGTCGAAAACCTGCTCGCTTTGCATGCCGCCGGCAAATTCCTTGATCAGCAGCGGCCCTTCGCCGGCATGGCGGGCGCTGGCTTTCCATGCAACGTGGCGCGGCGAATCAGCGGGCTGCCTTTCGCGGAAGCCCGAGAAGTCCTCTTGTCCGCCGTCGCCGTGCAGATTGTCGCCGCGCTGGCTGGCGCTCGCCGTCGGCATGGGGGCTGTGACGGGTTGGGGGTAGACCAGGCAACGCATCTCGGGCTGAAGGTAAGACCAGGCTGTAAACAAGCCGAGCGGATACCGGGTTGTCAGGCGTACCGGCGGCAAGGTCAGCCAGCCTCGCCGATGTGCCTGCAGCGGTACGCGAACCCGGGTCTTGCCCAGGCTTGCAACGGCTGCGCTGACCGGCAGGTCGACGTCGGCGGCGAGTTCAAGCGCCAGACGTGGGCTCTGCCGGTCATTATCGAGCGAAAGCTGGAAAAAGGCCGTTTCGCCCGCGAATACGGGGTCGCAGCGTCCTGGTGTGATGATCAGGCCGAACAGGTTGCGAAACGTGTGGATCATGCCGACGATGCCCAACCCGGCCAGCAGGAAGACCAGCGCATGGCCCAGCGCCAGGTTGTAGTTGATGGCACCGAGTAGCATGACGACCAAGGCCAGTGCGAAGAGCAAGCCGCCGCGCGAAGGGAAGATGAAAATGCGTCGCTGGCCGAGTCGCAGCGGCCCCGTGCCGTCGCTCTTCCAGCGGAAAAGAAGCTGCTTCAGATACGGGCCGATTTTCACGGATCAGGGAATCGCGACGCTGCGGATCAGGCGGGTGATGTCCTCCATCTGCGCGTGGCCGCCGGTCTGTGTCGTGCGCAGGCGATGGCGTGCCACTGCCGGCAGCACGGCCTGCACATCGTCCGGGATGACCATTTTCCGGCCATCCAGCCAGGCCCAGGCACGGGCGGCCGAGAGCAACGCGAGCCCGGCGCGGGGCGACAGGCCGTGCTGGAAAGCCGGGTCGTGACGTGTCGCATCGACCAGCGCCTGAACGTAGTCGATGAGCGGGGGGGCGGCATGGACCTGGGCAACCGCCTGTTGGACGGCGGGTAGTTCGGTCGGTGAAATCCGGCTGCTCAGCGTGTCTGCCCGGTTGCGCTGCCCGCCGGCGGCGAGCAAGGCTCTCTCGGCACTCGGGTCCGGGTAGCCCAGTTCGATACGCATCAGGAAGCGGTCGAGTTGGGATTCGGGCAAGGGGAATGTACCGATCTGGTGCGCCGGGTTCTGCGTGGCGATGACGAAGAACGGCTGCGGCAGCGGGCGGGTCTGCCCTTCGGCCGTGACCTGGCCTTCCTCCATGGCTTCGAGTAGCGCGCTCTGGGTTTTCGGCGTGGCACGATTGATTTCATCAGCGAGCACCAGTTGCGCGAAAACGGGGCCGGGCAGGAAGCGGAATTCGCTCTTGTCGCGCTCGAAGATCGAAACCCCGGTGATGTCGGCGGGCAACAGGTCGCTGGTGAACTGGATGCGCGAAAACTGCAGCCCGAGCAGGCGGGCCAGGGCATGGGCCAGTGTCGTCTTGCCCATGCCGGGCAGATCCTCGATCAGCAGATGGCCGCCAGCGAGCAGGCAGGCGACCGCCAACCTGATCTCGGTGTGCTTGCCGAGAATGATCTGTCCGGCTTCGCTCAGGATCTGGTCGAAAGGCTGGGGAGGTCCGGCAAGTGCCGAAAGTTTGCTTTTTAGCATCATCGATGTCCGTCGTTGCAGCGTTACGCGATTCTAATGCTTGAAGCGGCCGATATATTGGGACGATAATGGCATTTCGACGTGCGCCTTTTTGTGCGCCGGTTCGCAGAGAGAGAACAAGTGACGACCACTGCCTTCATCACCCATCGCGACTGCCAGTTGCACGACATGGGATCGCATCACCCGGAATGCCCGCAACGTCTCACAGCCATCAATGATCACCTGATTGCCCAGGGGATCGATGCCTACTTCGTCTACTACGACGCACCGCTGGCTACCTTCGAACAACTGCTGCGCGTCCACCCGGCTTCCCATTTGGAGCGGATCAAGCGTGCTTCTCCGGAAATGGGTGTTGTCCATCTCGACCCCGATACCGCCATGAATCCGCACACCTGGCAAGCTGCACTGCGTTCCGCCGGGGCCGGGTGTCACGCTGTCGACCTCGTCATGAAAGGCGAAATCGAGAATGCGTTCTGCGCGGTTCGCCCGCCGGGTCATCACTGCGAAAAGTCCACACCCATGGGCTTCTGCTTCTTCAACAACATCGGCGTCGCGGCGATGCATGCCATCAAGGCCCATGGTCTGGAGCGTGTCGCCATCATCGACTTCGACGTACACCATGGCAACGGTACCGAAGACTGCTTTGCCGGTGACGAGCGGGTATTGATGTGCAGCATTTTCCAGCACCCGTTCTACCCCTACAGCGGGACCGACAAGCCCGCCGCCAATATGTGCAACGTGCCGCTAGCGGCCGGTAGCGGCGGTGAGGAATTCCGCGATGCCGTGATGCAGGTATGGACGCCGCGCCTGCGCGAATTCAAGCCGCAGATGATCCTCATTTCAGCAGGTTTCGATGCCCATTACGAGGATGACATGGGGGGGCTGAAGCTGGTCGAGAAGGACTATGCCTGGGCAACCGATCATCTGAAAAAGCTGGCGGCCGAAATGTGCGACAAGCGCATCGTTTCGATGCTTGAAGGCGGCTACGTGATGACCTCGCTGGCCCGTAGCGTCGGCGCGCACCTGCGTTCGCTGGCCGATCTGTAAGCGCTTAATCCTTTAGGAAAAGGGCAGGCTGGGGTAAAATCCAGCCTCTTTTTTCTCGTTTGCAACGTTTAACCGGATGAATCCATGGCGTTGATTGTTCAAAAATACGGCGGCACGTCGGTCGGCAACCCCGAGCGCATCAAGAACGTCGCCAAGCGCGTTGCCAAGTTCCACGCGCAGGGCCACCAGGTCGTGGTGGTCGTTTCCGCAATGAGCGGCGAAACCAACAAGCTGATCGCACTGGCCAAAGAAGTCCAGGCCAACCCGGACCCGCGTGAGCTGGATCAGATCTGCGCCACTGGCGAACAGGTCACTATCGGCCTGCTGTCGATGGCGCTGAAGAGCATCGGTGTTCCGGCCCGCAGCTACACCGGCGGTCAGGTCAAGGTTCTGACCGACAGCACCTTCACCAAGGCGCGTATCTTGTCGATCGACGAGACCAACATGCGCCGTGACCTCGACGAGGGCAAGGTTGTGGTTGTCGCCGGTTTCCAGGGCGTCGACGCCGATGGCAACATCACTACGCTCGGCCGTGGCGGTTCCGATACCTCCGGCGTTGCCCTGGCGGCTGCCCTGAGGGCGGACGAGTGCCAGATCTACACTGACGTCGATGGCGTCTACACGACCGATCCGCGCGTCGTGCCCGAAGCCAAGAAGCTCGACACCATCACCTTCGAGGAAATGCTGGAAATGGCCAGCCTCGGCTCCAAGGTGCTGCAGATTCGCTCGGTCGAATTCGCCGGCAAGTACAAGGTCAAACTGCGCGTTCTTTCCAGCTTCCAGGACGAAGGGGAAGGCACGCTGATCACTGTTGAGGAAGACAAGAACATGGAACAACCGATCATCTCCGGTATCGCCTTCAATCGCGACGAAGCCAAGCTGACCATGCTCGGCGTTCCGGACACCCCGGGCATCGCCTACCAGATTCTGGGTGCCATTGCCGACGCCAATATCGACGTCGACATGATCATCCAGAACGTCGGCCACGACGGCACCACCGACTTCTCCTTCACCGTCAATCGCGGCGACTTCGCCAAGGCGCAAGCCATCCTTGAGGCCACTAAGGCCAAGCTGGGTGCTCGCGAGATCACCGGCGACAACAAGATCTGCAAGGTCTCGGCGGTGGGCGTCGGCATGCGTTCGCATCCGGGCGTCGCCTCCAAGATGTTCAAGGCGCTGGCTGACGAGGGCATCAATATCCAGATGATTTCGACCTCCGAGATCAAGATTTCCGTCGTCATCGACGAAAAATATCTGGAACTGGCCGTGCGCGTCCTGCACCGCACCTTCGGTCTGGATCAGTAAGGTTTGACCAAAGGGCGCGGAGCCTATATCATCCGCGCCTCACTGGTAAGGAGACGTGGCCGAGAGGTCGAAGGCACTCCCCTGCTAAGGGAGCATGCGGCCAAAAACTGCATCGAGGGTTCGAATCCCTCCGTCTCCGCCAACTATGTTGGTTCCTGCCAGCTACAGCGAAGCGAAAGCCCTGATTATTCAGGGCTTTTTGCTTTTCTGGTCTTGAAAAATACCTTGTGTGTTCGACGGTGATCCAAACAAGTGATCCAGAAAGTGTGCCGAACATGCAGACCACTCGTATTCCCTCGTACCTTTCAAAAAGTAGGCATGGTGTCTATTACGTGCGCTTTGCCACCCCTACGGCGTTAAAGCGTGCGTATCCAAGTCTCCCTACTGAAATCCGCAAAAGTCTCTCTACGCGCGATTTACGCGATGCTGTTGCACGTTCCAGAAAGCTCGTCTTAGACTTTCATCTTTCTATGTCAAAGACGTTAGATGCCATGAACCCCAAGGACGACAGCTACAACGGACAGTTCTACGTTGGTGTAGATAAAAATACCGGTGACGTCAGGATTCAGTTTGAGAAGGGTGATGACCCTAACGAGGTCAAAGAACATCTGATGATGATGCAGGCCATTGGGATGCTCCCGAAGCATGCGTCTGTAGTTGATACGATGGGTATCGACCCGACTCCCGCTGAACGTCTAGCCGTCAAGATGGAGTACCAAGCGCAGAAGCCCGGTGGAATGTGGTTGTCTGACTTGATTCAGAACTTCGCCACTGAGAAGCTTCAAACCAAGAAATGGAATGACAATACCTGGACGCAGACGTATCAACCGTTATTACGTGATTTTCGGGAACTGGTATCGAAGTCCAAAAGGGAAATTACTAATAAAGATGGTACGACGGAAGACATTTGGGATATTCCTGCCTATGAACTTTCAGAAGACCACATTAGTAGATATGTAGATGCAATGTGGAGGTTTCCTGCCAATTATGGCTCAATGAAGAGTCTGAAAGATGCAAAGCAAGCTCTAAACTCTGGATTAGAAGCTCAATCTTTCGAGAATGCACAGAAGAAAATTAGGATGACTAGAACTTTCTTGTTGTGGGCATACAAGAAACGAAAGCTATCTGAAGATTTGGCTACATCGTTGCCTTCTGAAACTAAGGATAAGAAGCGTGATAAGTCCAAAGATGGGTATCAGCCATGGACTGACCCAGAATTAAAGAAGATTTTTGAACGCTCTAACTATCCTGCTGATGGTTACAGATATTGGACGCCATTACTTGCTTTATATACGGGTGGTCGTGCAAATGAAATTGCACAGCTTCAGGCCTATGATGTGTTTAAGACATCCGAAGGCGTAGACGTAATTAGTATTATGGATGACCCATACACCGATGTGGATGATGATGAACCGTTAGATGATAAGCCGGTTAATACTAAATCTGTTAATATTAAATCGGTAAAAACTGCTGCAAGTCGTAGATGGGTTCCGATTCATCCCAAGCTAATTGAAGCTGGTTTTTTGGATTTTGTTGCCTATATGAAAGGCAAGGGTGAGGTAAGGCTGTTCCCAGAATTGAGTTATTACAAGAAGGGTGGGTATGGCCGTACGCCGTCTAGAAACTTTGCAGAAGTGACTAAAAAGCTCAAGCTATGGGTAAGACGCAAGAAGGTGTTTCATAGCTTCAGAACTACATTCAATAGCCGATTAATGAAGATGGGTACTTCATTAGAGTTGCGTGAGTTTATATTAGGTCACTCTAGTGATTCAATTAATGTTCAGGCGTATGGAAAGCAGATTGAAGACCGCCCATATCATCTACTACAACAAGAGGTGAATAAGGTGGATTTCGGATTGACCCATAAGAAATGGGAAATGAAGTTGGAGCTTCCTGAACTATGAGTGAATTACTATCAGCGGAAGAAGCTGCAAAACTAATTCGGGTATCGGTAAAGTATCTGCTTGATACTATTGTAGCCAGTGGGGAATTACGTCCTATTCCTGATGGTTTGGCATTCCATGCCAAGGATGTGTGTGCCTATATTGAAATGGATAAGAATAGGCGTAAGGATGCATTGAAAGATATGGTTCAAGATGAAGAAGGTTTATGGCGGGCCTGAAGGACTGCCTGAGCCTTTCTTCTTTGTTGGAGTACTAGGTATATTTGCAAACCCTGAAAAAGTTGGGTTAGAACTCTGTTGATAGTCGGCGGGCGTAGCTCCTGGTGTAGGATTGAAATTACTCGTTCCTAGGTCTTGGTCAGGTGCTGGCCCTTCGTATTCAGAAGGTGGGCAATAAATCTCTATTTGTTTGATAGCAGATGTTAAATTTGATTTGCTATTAAACATATACTCTATTTCACTATCCGGCATGGATTTTAGCTTTTCAGATAGTCCACTTAGCGTTGCAGCTTTGGCTAATTCTTCTGTGTAACGTGCAAAGCTTATTTGCTTCCAAGCCGCGTCTAATAGTGTCTTTTTAGTAGTTGTAGGCCATCCGCTAGTATTGGCATAGGTTTCTATTTTTTCTATGTCACTGACTTCTGTTTTATTGTAAAAGACATTCATTACCTCTACAGGCGCATTGTTTGGTCTTGAGGTGCTAATAATGTGATTAACTTGCTGCTGGATGCTTCCTTTGTTATGCCATGTGTCGAGGAATAAGCGAACATCCATGTTCGCTATATTGAATCTTGATACACGTGTGCCAGCTTTTTGGACACGCATAAAAAGTTGCGGTAGTGAAGACATTGCAATTTGTATTGATTTAGTACAACGCTCTATTGTTTCCTCTGGGCCAAGTCCACGCTGTTTGAATTCCTTTAGCTCTTGGTTTGTGAAGTAGTTCAGTATTTGGGAGTTAAGGTTTTTTGATTGGGTTACTTGATTGGCGTAATGAGTGTAATATTTTGTTGAGCAACATGACCAGAACTGCAGTTTTAACCTGGTTGCTTCAGATTGTGTTAACTCCCACGCATCTATAGTTGAAAGTAATGTCTCATAACTATCAGGCCATATATATTTTCCGTTTGGTAGTATTAACTCCTGCTTTGGATACTTTATCGGAATTGGATATCTTGGTGATGCGCTTGGCTTAGTCTGATTGTTGGGATTGAAATGTTTGTTAAGGATTGCACCAAATAGACCTGCTGGAGCAGGGAATGTGCTTTTAGAAACCGACTGCGGAGGTTTCTTATGCGTGTTTGGTGTTGGTTGAGTATTTGGGTTCTGAACAGAATTAACAATGCGCTTTTTTAGGTTTTTTTTCTTTTCGCAGGTAACTACAACCTCCAACTGTTCTTTAGCCTGTTTTACTTTTGATTCCAATTCTTTGATGGTGGCATCTGCTTTCTTGTCAGCATCAACAATTCTGTTTCTGTTACGAGTACGGCGGTTTCTTGCTTTACGGTCAGCAACTACTTCTTTGTTGTTTGCACGCTCTGGGCCAACATGAACAGTTGGTTTATGGTCAATGCCTTGGTCTTTGAAAGAACGATGGTCAATACGAACATCAAAGCCAGCCATTGCTAAATGTTTATTGACGCACTCTGCCCACTCCTTACGAAGTGCGTAGAGTGTTTTCTTTTCTTCCCACTCTCGAACTTTTTTACCAAAACCTTCACCACTGATTTCTCTGGTGCTGGTATTAACATGAACATGCTGGTTATGAAGAACCCAGTGTATAGACCAGTCAGAAACCATTCCCCTCTTAACAAGGGAGGCTGACGAAAAGTCGTACATGAGTGCCTTGCATTGCTCCAGGTCAAGTTCGTTAGGTAAGCTAGCCTCGAACTGTGACATTAGTTTCGCGTCGTAGCGTATTTCTTTCTTTTCAACCTCAGACCATAAGCGCTGACGGTCAGCCACCCACTCAGGCGCATTGGCGGGTGCTTGTATCTCACTAAAGACAACTTCGCTTTTATTCGAATAATTAAAAGTTGCGCCAGTGTTCATATCACTTAATTCTTCGCCAGCACAATATGCAGCCGAGCGTACCGCATTCTTATTTGCGTCTCCTGCTCTGCTGACATACTTGCATGTAAAGTGATATATGGCCATTTGTTCTCCAAAATGCATTGCCTCAGCAATGCTCCTATGGCCAGCTAATTAAACTAATCCATTCTTGTATTGACCGGCTTGACCGGGCTGGATAATTGCGCGAGCAATTATCGGGGAGCCGTGTTGTGCTGCAAGCACAATCACGGGGGCTTCGCCCCACTGCATTGACCCCTTGTGGGTCAATGCTTAAGTGCGCTTACAGGGTACAAAAATATTAGTTATTAGCTAACCAATAGAAAAATAATACCATAAAAATAGATTAAATAAATTAAAACTGATAAATTTAATTTGATAATCTAATAAGGAGTTAAAAATGGTATTGAAAATGGCTGTTAAAAATGAGGACGAATTGACCTCGGAAGAGATAAAGAAACAAATTGCCGATGCTGAAAAGGAGATAGCTGAGAAGCAAAAACTGAAAAGACGATTGAGTAGAAAAATAAATGGTGTGGTTGAGCGAGAGCAAAGATTAAAAGAAGACCGAATGAAAAATCACGCCGGAGGGATGATGCGGATGGTAGGGTTGTTGGATTACCTATACCCAGATACAGAGTTGTACGACAATAACCAAGATGCACTAATTGAGAACTTGTTAGTAGGTGCTTTATTGAAGGTATATGAAGAACTATCTACTGCTAGCCCTGAGGAAATAGATGAAATATATCAACGAGGAGTTAACTTCCGTAAATTGAAGCCTGAGCAAAGAATGTTGCCAGGAGTGAATAATAGTATTGACGTCTTGTTTGACGTATTGAGACAAAACAAGAACAACAAAACAGATACGAAAGATGAACAAAACGGTCACGATGATAGTGACGGCCTAATTAAAAATTGACCGTTATAAACATAACGGCGCTGTTTAATTGCCGTTATGTTGTCGTCTGAGTTCTTCAAGTATGTTTGTTACTTGATATAAGCATACAAAGAACTCAGAAATCAAGTTGTCGTTAAAGTCGATGAGTCCGACATTGTCTAAATCACTAGCCAGTATTGCGATGTATGCGGATAGTTCGTCGAACAGGTTTCTGAGGCACTGGATGTTCATTTTTTGTAGCTCGGTGGTTGAGAAATCGTTTACCACGCTACATTGGTTTTTTGAATTAAGGCAAGAGTTATTTTGTGTATTGTCATGTATTGTCTTGTCAATATATGCCAAGACATGAACAGCTATATCAATATATTTGTGTCTTTAAACTTGTAATCTGAAAATAAAAATGGGATGCTTTTCTAATTTAGAAAGGAGCATCCCATGAATTTTTGGTTGGTGTTATTTTTGATTGTTCTGTTTTCTTGTGCTCTTGTGTCGACAGTTAAGGTCGCTATGTCAGGTGAAACCTTGTCAGGAAAGAGACATTCGGATAATTGTGGCGACGACGAATTGAACAAAAATTAAGCCAAATATGGCCCCCATGCGTTTTAGAGGCGTATTTAAGAATCCGGCCATGATGGCTGCATCATAAATTTTCGTAGCAATGAATCCAGCGGCAAAGAAATATGCAATGCTTGCCACAAGCATAACTAATGGGTTTTCGAAAATAAACTTGTAGTTATTAAAAACATACCATTCAACAACTACGGCCCCGAGAGACCCCATATACAACGGATTTGCCTTCATTATGACTTTCCTTAATTATTTTATTTATTAGCCTTTTTGGCTTCCATTTCTTGTTTCTTAGCAAACCACACCTTGCCTTCTTCGGTCAGGAAGTCTTCGAGCTTGTGACCTGCATCAACCAATTTTTGGATTGCAACAGGAGTGCGACCACGGCCACTCCATTCGATACCTTCCGGTGTGCGGTAGTACACAGCAACAGGTTTCGTTGGTTTGCTGGCTTCAGGCTGTTCTACAGTTGAGAAACCACACTCAGCAGCAGTCAAACCATATTTCTTGATGATGGCTGTGACTTGTTGGATTGCATCCGACAATTCAGCTTTACGGGCCTCTTCGATACGCTTGTCCAGTTCTTCACGTTCAACCAGTAGTTCGTGGTACGTTGCCATGATGCTTACTCCTGTATATGCAAGGTGGAAAGTTGGCAATCTACTACTGTTTGTCATTGGTTACAAGAAACTATAGGCAATAAAAAACCCACCGGTTAGGGTGGGTTCGATGTGTATTAGAAGCTATGGGCTGGCTTCTGAGCTAATAATTTGCCGTCCAAAAAGCAAATAGTCGTGGCTCGTGATAGCTTTCCGTTTAATTCACTCTTTACACCTTCGTAACTAAAACAATCGAATGGCTTACCATTTGATTCGTTTTGAGAAAAAGTTTTTGGTTGTCCGAAAACTTTAATTACGTCATCTTTAGATTTTCCATAAAGCTTCTCTACAGCTGATTCAAACTCCGGAACGGTGTAGCCCATTGAACTGGGGCCGCATGCTGAAACTGATATTGAAACGATAATTGCGGCTAGTACTTTGTAAATGGTCTGTTTTTTCATTATTCAACCTTCATTGTTGTAAAGTGAGGCTCGTCACTTCCGGGAATGAACTTGGCTCCACAGCGGTGGCAGTAGCATCCAGCTTCACCCCACCTATCTAGCCTATCCCACCAAACCTTTGTTTTTTCATCAGGGGCAAACCAGCCTTTTTTATCAAGAGTGTCTATCAATACTGCGCCAACAATAAACAAACAAATACCAACACACCATCCAATCCATGTGGCGTGGAAGAATGAACCTGCTTTATATCCGGCATAAATAAACGCGGGAACCCCAATAAACGTTAATAGAACATAGGCTCCCATGATTGGTGAGCCACCAACTTTTTTACGGTATTCATCAATTTCCGTTTCAAGTTTTTTTGCAAGTTGGCTTTGGGATGATGTGTTAATTGTTGTTGTGCTTGAACCAGAGGCATAAGAGCCATCTGAACCTATGGCAGAACCAAAGGTATTCGACTGTCCTTCGGTTTCAACTGTTCCTTGTTGAATAATTAGGCTTATTTTTTGAGTGTTTTCACTCTGGCACTTTGGGCATGACATATCAGACGACATAAATTCTCCCTGGTGTTTTTGAATTACTTAATGGTTTTCCATGGTGGTTTCTAGGCGCGGCCTACGTGTGGAACGTCTGTTTGGTCGCTTACTGGGTGGGTCATAAATCGGTGAAATGCCGCACTAGACCTAAAGAGTTGAGAGTTTCAACTTAAAACGCACTTCATGTCAATCGGTTGACACTAGACCATCTAGGTCGAATGGAGACCTGTATGCGTGTTGATGAACGTGCGTTAGCAAAAAGGCTTGGGTAGATTGTTGCCAAGCGTCGTGCTATGCGTGGCCTGACCCAAGAAGACCTTGCTGAACGTTTGAATGTTGGTAACGAGGCTGTATCCCGTATGGAACGGGGTACGGTTCCACCAAGTGTTGCTCGCTTGCATGAACTGGCAGGAATATTTAATTGTTCAGTCTGTGACCTACTGATCGAGTCCAGTGCCAGGGCAGAAGAACAATCGGCCTACTTGTCTAAATTACTTGCGAATGTCTCTGATTATGACCGTAACGTCATTCTTGATGTTGTACGCAAGTTGTCTGAGCACATGCAAAAATAATCGCTTGCAGGGGCGTTATAGCTCGAAATTGAGTATTAATAGCAGACATAGTGCACGGCAAGCCGCGCCATACACAATTTTTTGGCTTGGCTAGTTATTGTTAAAACCTAATTTTATTTTTGATTAGGCAGCAGATAACTAAGGAAACTCTGCATAAGCGCCCATCATGCAGCGCAAT
>CAMKYP010000029.1 GCA_946477505.1 uncultured Dechloromonas sp.
GAGGAGGCTCCCGGCGCGAGCATGTGGATGAGTCCTTTGGGTTCAGCCCGGCTGCGACGGCTGCCTGAGCTTGACGCCTAACTCTCGCCACGCTCCGGCGATTTCCGCGAGCAACTTCTGGACCTCGGAGACGGCGATTGGGTCCAGGTGGGCATTGGCATGAATCAGACGGGAAACCATATAGTCGTAGAGCGCTTTGAGGTTGCCTGCGAGTTCGCCGCCTGACTCCGTGTTCAGGCTGGCGGCAAGGCCGTCGTTGATGATTTCAATGGCTTTGACCAAGGCTTCAGATTTGCCGTTGATATCCTTGGCGGCAAGACAGGCCTGTGCTTTGTTCAGGGCCGCCTCTGCGCCATCGAACAGAAGAACGATGAGTCGATGTGGATCGGCACCCAATACGTCGGACTCAAGGTCCATGCGGCGGTAGGAGGCAATCGGGTCAGAAAACATGGCAAGGACAGGCGAATGGAGGCAGCAGGACGGCTATCTTACGTGATGGCGAAGCTCGGTTGTTATCATCAGCCGGATTTGTTGAACATTTGCGTAAGCTGGCTGCTCGTCGACTTGAACTGGGCCACCAGTTTATCCATGGCGGTGAATTGAGCGCGGAAGCGCTTTTCAATGGCAACCATGCGCACTTCAAGCGCGGCCTGGTTGTCTTTGTATATCTTGACGGCGTCGTTCAGACTGGTGACCCGTTTGGTCAGGACGCCATCGTTGTTGAGCATGCCCCCCGCAGAGTTGCTGAATGCCTTTCCGTACGCCTGCAACGTTGTGAGTACGTCCGATGGCGCTTTGCTGAGCGCTTGGCGAAGCTTGGTTTCATCCAGCGTCAATTGGCCGGTCTGGGTAAGGGAAACGCCGAGCTGGCTCAGTGTCGTGTAGGTCGCGCTGGAGAGCTCGGTCGGCACGGTGGTCAGGGTGCCGGACAGGCCAGAAGATATCGTACGGGCTGCGAAGTCACCATTCAGCGGTTGCGCCGTCTTGGTGCTGCTGTTGTAAGCGCTGTTGCTCTTGATTGTGCTGGCAATGCCGTTGTACGCGTCAACCAGGGCCTTGACCGCCGAGACAACCTTGTCGTTGTCGGTCTCCACCTTGAGCGAGGTGGAAACTCCCGGCGTGCTGACTTTGTTGGCGGTAATGCTGAGGCCGGCAACGTTCGTAAACACGTTGGTGGTCGATGAGACCTCGATACCGTCGATCTTGATGAGGCCATCCTGTGCGGTCGCACGAGCCAGGCCAACGGTGGTCGTATCGAAGTTGGCGCCGTCCAGATTGGCTTGCCCACCTGAGGCGGTGAGTCCCGAGGTCAGCGAGAAGCCGTTTGCCGCGCCGGAGTTGTTACTGGTCAGGATCATGCGCTGTCCGCCGCTCGATGTATTGACGACGGTTGCCGTTACGCCGATCTTGGCTGCGTTGATCTTGTCGCGCACCTCATCCAGCGTATAGCTGGTTTTTCCTGGTTCGTTCAGATCGATGGATGCAGCCGGCGTTCCCGCGACTGTGAAACTGAGGCTGCCGGGGGAGAAGGTGGTGCCGGCGCTGTATTCCTGAGTGAAGCTTTTCTGGGCGGAGGCCAGTTGGGTGACTTCGATGCCGTACGTGCCTGCGGTGGCGCCAAAGGCGCTGGTGGCAGTCACAATGGAGGTGTCGCCGCTGGTGGCCTTGGTTGCCGCCAGGCGACTGGGGAATTGCAGGGTGTCGGCGGCTGTCTGCAGTGCCGAGAGCTTGGTGCTCAGCGTGCCGAACAGTGAAATCTTGGCTTGTGCCGAGTTGATCTTTGTCGTCAGGGCATCGATGGGCGCGCGCTCCGCGCTCATCAGTTTGGTGACCATAGACTCCAGGTCGAGCCCGGAGCCAACGCCGAGGGAAGATACGCTTGCCATGATCGATACTCCTAATTGCAGACCCTGAATTCAAGCAAAAATCAGGCCTTTTCGCGAACGAACAAGCCTTGCAGTTTATCCAAGGCCATGGCCAGACTGATTGCCTCTTCGGAAGGAATTTGCCTGATAACGTCCTTGGTGCTCCGGTCCACGATTTTTACAACCGATACGCCAGAATTGCTGTCGATAGCGAAATTGATATCCGCATCTGCTGTAGACACGAACTGTTTCAAGCGTTCAACCGCTTGCTCGACTGAGAGCGATCCGCCTTGGCGATTCTGGTTTGCGGATTGATCGCTTCCCGTATCAGCCCGGTTTGCCTGGGGGGCAGCCTGGGTAGGCCTGGCTTGCTGCGTGTTGGTTGGCAACCTGACTGCGGCGGCCGCTCCCATGCTTCCACTATCCTGAATTGCACCGATGCTCATGATATGTACTCCCGGTGTGAATGGCAGAATGGGTGCAGGGCGTTTCCGCCGCTGCACCCATTATCGGATTAGGGAGATCCGTGATTAACGCAGCAGCGCCAGAACGTTTTGCGGAACAGCGTTGGCTTGCGAAACCATCGCCATGCCAGCCTGTTGCAGCACTTGGTGACGAGACAGGCGGGCGGTTTCTTCAGCGAAGTCGGCGTCCATGATACGGCTCTTGGCAGCCATCTGGTTTTCATAGGCAGCGCGGTCGGCTTCGATCTGGAACTGAGCGGCGTTGATGTTGGCACCGGCCGTGGCGCGGGCACCGGCGATCGAGGTCAGGGCAGCAGCCGTACCGATGGTTGCCGACGTGAAGGTGAGCGAGACTTGGCTGGTGCCGTTGAAGGTCGCGTTGGTGACCACCGTGGTTGCTGCGGTCGCGAGGGCGGCGATTTCCGTGTCGATGTAGCCCTTTTCGGTAGCACCCAGCAGTGCGTTGGTCTTTTGAGCTTCCAGTTCCTGGGCGCGCAGTGCGATGTCGCCGAGCGACTGGAGGGCGCCGTCAGCAATCTGGTTGGCCGAAATCTGGTCGGAGTTGTTGCGGATGCGGGAGCTGATGGTACGCGAGTAGGCGTCCATGTTCAGGCCGATGGCGAGACCGGCGGCATCGTCCTTGGCGGAGTTGACGCGCAGACCGGAGGACAGGCGCTCAAGGGCGGAAGCCAGGCCGACGTCGTTCTTGGCGACGTTGCGTTGCGCATTGAGCGAATAGGCATTGGTGTTGATGACAGCCATTTTGATTCTCCTAAGTATGTTGGTACTGGGAGCGACCTACTTGCATTACCGCGTTCTGTTGTCCCGGTTGTACGGCGATTAATTCGCTGACAAGTTCCTTAACGACACCTCCCGGGAAAACTTTAGAAAATTTCTTAGAATTTTTTGCTTTTTGCCTTTTTTACGGAAGATGGGCGCTAAGCCATTGATCCAGATTGTTTTCCAGAAGGAAGTGCCGGCGTACCCATTGCTGCAGGGCATCGCCTTCCATCTCGCGGGCTTCGCTGTCATGGATACGTGCCCGAAGTGCCTCGACCCAGTGCCGGGTGTCGTTCTGTACTCGGCAGGCCGGGCTGTTGCGATAGGGATCGATATCGGTACAGACGGTGGGAATGCCAAGGATTCCGTATTCGAGCAGCCGCAGGTTGCTTTTGCCCTGATTGAAAGGGTGCTGAACCAGCGGGGCAACCGCGATATCCAGGTTCAGTGCGGCGAGACGAGCGGGGTATTCGTTGAATGGGCCCAGCGGGTGAAATTCGGCGATCAGGGGGCGCAGTTCCGCCGGGCACATGCCGAAGAGGACCCATTCCGCCTCATCGCGGGTCTGCTCGATAACCTCTTTGAGCAGGCAGAGGTCGGCGTGATGGGTTGAGCCCCCTGCCCATCCAACGCGTGGTTTTTTGCTTGTCCGTCTCTTGCCGCTCAGGCCAGACCAGATACCTTGCTCCAGGGCGTTGGGAATCACCCGGATATCGGAAATAAATCCGCGATAGGTTTCGGCGAGAAAGTCGGTCGAGACAATCAGGCGATCGCAGCGTTCCAGCGCGTATTTGAGACAACTCCGGCTGTTTGCCGGAATATTCTTGCGAAATAGATTGCTCTCGGGGAGATCGGTGATCAGATCGTCGAGCGTGTAAACGGTGAATGGGCGCCCTGGCGTGCGGTGCAGGCTGTCGAGTGTGGCGAGTTGATGATCATGGATATAGTGCTGGACGATCAAGGTGTCTGGAGCCATGCGCATTATTTCTGCGGCGCTCGGAATCCGCTTTCCATCTTGTTCCCAGATACATCCGGTGGCTCGTCCGCTTTGTGCCAGCAGATTCAGTGCCGCTGTTACGCGAAATACACCTTGCCCGTTGTTGAGAGTATGGACGAGCAGCCGCGGTGCGCTGGTCGGTAGAAACTGCCACTGGGGCAGGAAGGCCGTTTCTGGTGTGGGGGTCGGGATGCTCAAGGACAGGCTGGGGTTCCAGAGACGATCCACTGCCTGGGCACCCCAGGTCTCGAGAATATTTTCGCCGGCTAGCAGTTCCTGTCGACGGGCGTGGAGCCTTGTTGTTTCGCGGGATTCGTCGGGCCCTTGTGCCAATCCGTCGAAGATCAGCGAGGCTCGGGGTTGGTAGAGCAGGCGTTTACCCAGCTGGTGGCGGAGCTTCAGTCCGAGGTCGGTTTCCGCGTGGTGATCCCCGAAGCAGGAAGTATCCATTCCTCCCACGCTTTGATAGTCGGTTTTGCTGACCAGCATGCATCCGGACGACAGCGTGCTGATATCCCGGCAAAGGTTGAGGCAGTCGAGGTAGCTGTCGTCACCGACCTTGGCCAATCGGCCGTAGGGCGTTCCGGAAACTCCGGTCAGGCCCAACACACTGCCTGCGTTTTGAATGGCAGCGCTACCGGGGGCAATCAGCCGTGGGCTGCAGGCTGCAATATCCGGGGAGGACAGGCTTCCCATCAACTCCTTGAGCCAGAAGGGTTGAGCGACGACCACTTCTTCGCGGATCAGCAGAACATGGTTGTAGTTGGCCGCAGCGACGGCTGCGTTGCAGCGGGCGGCATGGCCGGCCAGGGAAGGGCTGACGATGTCTCTGATGAGCCCTGCCGCCATCTTTGCTTTCAACCAGATATCGAGATCGGGGTCGGCATAGGGTCGGCTGACGGAAACGAATACTTCCGATAGCGGGTAGTCGGTCTTGTCGAGGAGACTGCCGAGGCAGCGTTGCAGCAGATCCAGATTGCCTTGTGAAATGATGGCGATCGAAACAGGGCGGTTGTCGGACTTGGGGCGTACGCTCCAGCCTCGTGTTGATATCGGTGTGATCTCGGTGTGTTTTCCGCCGGAACGCTCGTTTTCAGCGAGGGCTTCCAGGCAGGCTGTCTGGTCGCTGGGGAAGGCGTGGAAGTAGGTCAGGAGTACGTCGCCAACGTGTTTGATGTGTTGCCAGCCGGATTGGCGGGCAACACGTAGCAATTGGTCAAACCAGGGGCTGCCGGGGTTCTTGGCGGTTCCACCGATGGCTTTCCACGTCGCTTGGCTGATACAGAGCGGGCCGGCAAGATCGGAAGAGAGCATGGCGCCGGGATTGCTACCCGGTTTGAAGCGGGCAGCGAAACGAAGGTTTCCGTCGGTGCAGTCGTCGTCGACGAAGAATGCCACGGCCGTTGGCTGCGCCTGGATTTCGCATTCGATGCGCCAGAGATACAAAGGGTCCAGCCGGGTGCCGGCGGGAATCTCCACCAGCCAGTCCAGCTGGCGCACCTCGGCAAGCTGGTCCATGGCGGCTTTGGCGTGCTCCATCGTGTTCAATTCATGCCACGCGATGCAGGGAATTCCCTGCAGCCCTTCCGGTGCCGGAAGCGTCGTGACGATGTCGAGATGCCAGTGTTGGGTGAGTTGCTGGCCGAGACTGTCCAGCGTGTCGGCCAGCAGGGATTCGTCACCAGGGGCCAGGCGCAGAAAAAGGTGAAAGTTCGTATGTTGGGCGTCATTGGCTTCTTCAGGCAGCGAGACGCTTTCCAGTATCTGAAAACGCTGTGCCAGCCAGCTCTGGTAGGCTTTGTCGAAGGCGCCACCCGTGCGGGCGGGGGCCGACGAATCCTGACGCGATGCGCTTTCCCAGGCAGCCTGCGTGACTCTGATGAAGTTTTCCAGCTGTTTCCAGAACTCGGCCTGTTTTTTCCGGTAGTTTTCCGTGGCCTTGTGAACGCTTTTTCTTGCCTCTTCCAGCGCAGCCGGGTCAGGGCTCCAGGTGCAACCGTCGGTACCCAGGTAGCCTTTGAAGGGGGCGGGCAGCAGCAGTTCGTTTTGCAGGTAAACCACCGGGCAGCCGCAGAGCAAGGCTTCGAAGCAAGCGGTTGACGGCTCGTAGGTGTAGAGCACGGAGGCCTGTTTGTACAACGCGGCAAGTTCTTCGGGCGAGCGTGGCGGGACGCGGTAGGAAATCTCGAGTGCTTGCGCCGTCACCGGCGAGAGGATGCCACCCCGGTCAAGGTAGCGATTGATGAATACCAATGCCCCGGAGCGTTTTTGATCATCGGCTCCATCGAGGTTGTATATCCGCGCATTGATCAGCGGAACCTCCATGATTTCGGCTTTCATCCCGGCAGGCAGGATTTCCGCGCCAAAGCTGAAAATCAGATCGTCATCGTCCCAGGCTGGCTCCTGGCCGTTGACCACGCCGGGGGTGTTGAGCAGGTAGCGGACGACTCGATGCGCGGCCAAAGGGTTGCCCGGCACGATCTCGGGATAGACCACGATGGGTTCAATGCCGGCAGCCTGGTGTCTTGCGCGCACTTCATCGGACAAGACGGGGGTGCGCAAATCGTTCGAGACGGTATCGGTCGTGACGTAGGCTTCCTCGCCAATCAGGTTGAGGGCATGGCAGAGGTAATGGATGGCGCGTGTCCCACCCGAGCATTCCGTATAGGGGGGGGCATACAGATAATAAGGGGATCGAACCTGGCCGAAGATATCTTTATCCATATGCGGTTTAGCCCTGTTCACAAGGCTGCGTTGGTGAAATTTTGAAAAAAGCCCCGATTTCGCCGCATACCCGACGCACCTCGGCGGTTGTCATCTCCGAGAACATGGGCAGGCGCAGGAGGGAGTTCGCAATCTCGGTGGTGACTCGCAACTCGCCATGGGGGCGGGCGTAGCGGCGCCCGGCTGGCGAGTCGTGCAGGGGGACGTAGTGGAAAACCGCGCTGATCCCCGCTGCCTCCAGATGCGCAATGAGTGCCCCTCTCTCATCCGCGTTCCGGCAGAGAATATAAAAGAGGTGCGCATTGGCCGGCTTGTCCTGCGCCAGTGCCGGGAGCTTGATGTGCCCTTGTCCGGCAAGGGGAGCAAGTAGTTCGAAATACTTGAGATAGAGCGTGCGCCGGTGAGAGTTGATGCGCTTAGCATGTTCCAGTTGGGCATACAGAAACGCTGCGGTCAGTTCGCTGGGCAGGAAGGATGAGCCGATATCCACCCAGGTGTACTTGGAGGTTTCGCCGCGCATGAAGGCCTTGCGGTTGGTCCCTTTCTGCCAGATGATCTCGGCCCGTTCGATGAGGTCGGGATTGTTGATCAGTAGCGCTCCTCCCTCGCCGCTGATCACGTTCTTTGTTTCGTGAAAGCTCAGGCAGCCAAGGTCGCCGAGCGTGCCCAGCGAGCTGCCGCCATCGCCGGAGAGAATGGCTTGCGCTGCATCCTCAATCAACATCAGGCCATGGTGACGGGCGATTTCCTTCAGCGCGTTCATGGCGCACGGCTGGCCCGCGTAATGAACGGCGACGATGGCTTTGGTCTTGGCGGTGATCGCCGCAGCGACCTGTTGCTCGTCGATATTCAGGGTGTCGGGGCGAATGTCGACGAAAACCGGGGTGGCTCCCCTCAGCACAAACGCGTTGGCAGTCGACACGAAGGTGAAGGAGGGCATGATCACTTCGTCGCCCGGGCCGACGTCGGCCAGGATGGCGGACATTTCGAGGGCAGCAGTACAGGAGTGCGTGAGCAGGGCCTTGGGCGTTCCGAGGTGTTGTTCGAGCCAAGCCTGGCAACGCCGGGTGAACTCTCCGTCCCCGGCAATCGTCCCGTTGAGGACAGCCTGTGCAATATTGAAGAGCTCTTTGCCGACGAAGAACGGTTTGTTGAATGGAATGAGGTCGTCGTGCATCGGATATTGTTCCTGGAGGTGGGGGCGCGAGGGGCTATTTTTCTGGGTGCCGAGGAGCGTTTTTCATGTATTGGCCCGCCTTGGGGCCGCAGTTGAAGAGCAGGTCCAGAATCGATACGGCGGATTCGAACCCCCCCCAGCACTGCGGGTATTCGGGGTATCCGGCATAGTCGAACCAGTTGACCGCGATACCGGCTGCGGAAAAGCCTGTTTCATCCAGATAGCTCCGGGCTGATGGACCGGACAGGTAGATACCTGCCTCGGCCTGCCGGCAGATGCTGATCAATCGTTCGACCCGTCCTTCAGCACTTTCGAAATTCCATGAATGACTGAATCGGGTTTGTATACCAAGGTAGCGGCATATCGCAACGATGAATTCCTGATTAAGCGCCGAGAGATTGCGGTGTGTCTTGCCCAGGTAGAGCGGCTCGAGCCAGCGAGCCACATCGTGGAAACAGGCGGCACGTGCGTAGTTCGCGCACAGGGATTTCCAGTGTTTTTCCTGCCACTGGTTGTTCGATGGGGATACCTCACGGATTTCGCGGTGGATGTGATCGCCGACCGGAATGGTCAGCCAGGCGATACCCTGCGGGGTTTTGATCTTGTTCCGGTTGCGCCAGTCGTTCTTGGTGAATTGGACGTCGTCGTAGAATACGAACTCGTCAACGGCAGCAATCAGGTCGAAATAACCTTTCCACGGGATGTAGTTCGACTGGAGAATGGCGATTTTCTTCATGCCGGCTCAGCAGCGGCTCAGGGACGGGCATGGCCGTAACGATACATGTCGAGCATTTCGGGCGGAATACCCCAGTCAATGGCGCCGACCTGGTCGTGCAGCTTTTCGAGGTCGTCCCGGAACATCTGTTCCACCTGGTCCGGCATCCGGCTCTTCGAGGGGGTAAAGCCGTGCTGGTAGGCGGCGCTGGTCAGGTGGCGCGTTGCCTTGTTGATCGCCTGCTCCCGGGTTAGCGAACGGATGGGCTTGCGCTCCGGGGCGAACACTTCGAATCGCTTGTCGACAGCCTCGCCGTGCACCATGGCGGCGACGTATTCCGAAAGAAGCGGCGACATGTGGAAGCCATCGCGTTTCGTTCCGGAGGCAACGATCAGATTGGGGATGGAGGTCTTGCCGATCATGGGATAGGTGTCCTGGCTCGTCGGGCGCCAGCCGACATTGACCCGGACCAGATCGGCACGATAGAAGTTGCGGTTGATTTGCTCCATGCCGGCTTTCAGCAATGATTCCACGCTGGTGATGCGGCCGAACGGATAGGGCGTCGGTGACATGAAGTTGCTGGCGCCGAGTAGAATGTGATCATTGCAGTCCGCCGAGATGTACGGAACGCTGTAGATGCCGCAGGCGAGGCCGCGATTGGGGGTGCGTATGCATTTGCTGTGCGGATGGTCTGGGCTGCGGATCTCGATGGAAATGCCGACACCGTAAAAAATGCGTTGCAGTTCGATGCCCAGCTTGCTGTTGTCCATGAGGGCGGAAACCGATGCGCCCGCCGCTACGACAAAGTGGTCGCCTTCGATGCTCCGGCCGTCTTCCAGCACGACCGAGGTGATCGTTCCGTTAGCATGCTCCAGCCTGGAAACCAGTGCATCGATACAGGTAATACGGATGTCGCGGGCGAGGATGGCGTCGAGTTTCTCGACCATCAGTCGCGGGTTGAACCACCCCTCGTTGTGGATGTAAAGTGCGCGCGTCGCCCGGTAGCGCTGGTCGGGCAGGTAGTTCGGAATATCCCTGGGCGAAATGAGCTCGTGCGGTTCGTTGAAATCCTTCAACGCGGCGAGTATGGCGTCGAAATTCTCGTCGTCGAGATCGTCGGCCGCGGTGTTGTTGACCACATAGGTGCCGCAGTCGACGCAGCCTCCGCCCTGAAAGCCCTGGCATTTGCGGCATCCTTGCGGCAGGCAGTTGCCGGCGGCGGCAATCAGTTCCTGCTCGAATTTCGGCCACATTTGCGTAGCGAGATGGCCCAGTTCAAAGCGATAGAGATCCAGTTCGCTATCCAGCGAGCCCGATTCGATTTCGGCGAATGAATTGAGCATCGCCCCGGCTGCCAAGGTGGCGGAGCCGGTTCGCTCGCGTTTGCCGATGATGCTGATACTGTCTCCGGGCGCTGCCCTGCGGGAGAGCCGGAAAGCGATGGTCAGCGCAAGAATGCCGTTGCCGATGATGACCGTATGCATATGTAACTCCTGCGTTTCGGAAGCGCTTATTCCTTGATCAGATAGCACAGGCCGGGGTAGGTCGGCGAGCGATGTAGCGTGTGCTTGAATCCCGGCAGGATATGTTCGGCGTAGACGCGGGCCTCGGCGGGGATCGTGTCGCGGGTCAGCTGCCAGAAGGCCACAATGCCGCCGGGAACGAGTTTGGCCCAGACTTGGTCGAATGCCTTGAGCGTCGGGTCATAGGAATTGACGTCAAAGAATGCCAGCGCGAGGTACTCGTTCGGATGGTCGGTGAAAAACTGGGGAATCGTGATACGGCAATCGCCCTTGACGACCCGGTGCTTGCCGTTGTTATGCCCCATCGCGTTGCTTTTCTCATGTTGGATCAGCAAATGGTGCAGAAAGGCAGCGTAATCGTCCCCGCCCACGCCATATGTTCCATCACGGTGCAGGTTGGTGGCTTTGTCTTTTTCCGAAAACCCTTGGTAGCCCTCGAAGGTATCGAAGCAGACGATGCGGCGATTGAAATGCAGCGGTTCGTAGATGGCACGCAGGTTTTCACAGATCACGGCAGTCTGGCCGCGCCATGTTCCAACGTCGAAGATGGCCCCGGGAATGTTGACGATCTGCTTGTAGATGTCGGTGATCGCGAGAATGCGTGCGAGGAGTGATCCCCGCAGGAAGAGACCAAGTGAGCGCTCCTTTTCGTCGTCGGTCGCTTGATAGGCATTCATGAGTCGAAAAATCTCCCTCCGGGCCTCAATGCTCTCGGCGGGTGAATAGGAGACAACGGCCGATTCGTGAATTTGAGACATATGCGTGTCCTGTAGTTATGTGGGGTGGTGACCAAGGGAGCAAGCTAATCCCGTGGTGCTCGGCAATATTGCGCTAGGTCAATGGTTTGTCGGTTCAGGCAGGTGCGGATGAGTGTCTGAAGTTTGCTAGCACTGCAAATAGGGTGCCGATATCTGTCAGGTTTTGCTCCTCAATGATGCGTACGATCGTTTCCTTGAAATGCGTGTAGTGTCCGGCAAAACGTGTGTAGGACTGAATCGTTCCGACAGCCAGTTCTGCCGTCATGGTTTTGTGAAACGCGGCCCGACCGAGCAGCAAGGTCGTCACGACCAGATAGTTGCAAACCATCTCGCGGTACTGGGCAAGCAAGGTTGTTCGTGCAAAAGGGAAAAGCGCGTGAAAGACATGATGCACCAAGTAGTTTTCCAGTACGTGGGCATGATGATCAAAATAGGGGGCGTAATAATCCGCGTAGGCTGAGGCGTGGCAGGCGATGCGTTCATCGTCTGTCGCTGGGGCTTTATCCTGAAAGCTGAGTCCTTCAGCCGCTTCTTTCAGAATGTTGCGAAACCTCGTGTTGTGCTCCGACGTCGGGATATCGCCGATGAGCGCTGTTACTAGCCGCATTTTTAGAATTAGGTTGGGCTGAAGTTGATCAATGTCGTTCTGCAGTGACTGAGGGCGCCCGAGCAGGGCGACGTAGCGTTGCAGAACCTCCCTCTGGTGCTGTCCTGCGGATATCGCAGGGGCTTGCATGGCGGCCTCAAAATCCTCCAGCAGAAGTCCGGTGAGAATCAGGCGAGCATCGATTGTCAGGTCGCGTGATTGCAAGATACCGATGATCAGTGCGCGTAGATCGTTCAGAACCATTAAGCCGGTTTCACTGTTCATGCCGCTACCCAGCGTTGAAATATGGTCCAGTGCCGGGTCGATGTCTGTTGATACAAAACGCATCGCCTGCTCATCGAGCAGCGTTAGCCTGGCTACCTCGGGGCATGACAGTGAAAGTGAGTACTCCAACTGGTCTCCCAGTCGATTGGCGCGTCGCGGATAATTTGCGCATACCTTGCTCAGTGCCTGGGCGCCGAGATTGTGCTGTATTCGACAGAGATTTTCGTTATCCAGAAAAGCGCAACGACCATCTTCACCCATGGAGATGATGCCAAAATGCTTGTCGTCCCCCTTGGGCTCGCTGCGCCTGACCGATTGTTCAAATAGCTTGAAAAGAGCCTTGTGTCGGTTGCTCTTGTAAAAGTGATAGGTGGCCTTGTCCAGATGAACCCGCCAACCAATGCAGCACGAGTCCTCGCATTGCCCACCAATGCAATGGAAATTGGGGTAGTGACTGGGACAGAGGGCGTTCGGCTTTTCGGTTTCGGTCATTGTTTGATAGGCGTATGGGGAACGATCGAGGCTGATCGCTTAATCCGGGGGGCGTGTCTAGGTCGTCGCTACAACCCGGTTTTTTCCTGTCTGCTTGGCTTGATACATGGCTTCGTCTGCGCGCTTGATCACACTATGCTGAGCATCCTCTGGGCGCAATGGCGTTACGCCGGCACTGAATGTGATTAAAACCTTCTCGTTGCCGCTGAGGAAGAATTTCTTGGTTAGTTCTCGTTGCAGGCGGGTCAGGGCCGTAACGGCTTCGTCGAGACGGGTGTCAGGGAGCAGGATGATGAATTCCTCGCCGCCATAGCGCGCGACAGTATCCTGGGGGCGCAGGGTTTCGCGACAGACGTTGGCTAGGTGGATCAAAGCCTTGTCCCCAGCATCGTGCCCCAGGCTGTCGTTCAGTTTCTTGAAATTGTCGATGTCCAGTAGCGACACGCACAGTTCGGTTTCGTGGCGCTTGGCACGTGCTGATTCCTTAGCGAAGATGTCCTCCAGGCCGCGCCGATTGAGTGCGCCGGTGAGTTGGTCGTGACGCACCAGATCGCTGGTGGCCTCGAGTTCCTGTTCGAGCTCCTTGATGCGAGCCTCGGATTCCTTGACTTTCTCTTGGGTGGAGCGCAGCTCGTCGCGCGAGCGCTGGGCATTGATCTGAACGGCGCGCGTTTCGCGCATCACCTCGTCGAGGACGCCGCCCAGTTCCGTGATGTCTTTGGCTGAACTGATTTTCCCGGCATAGCCTTCGATCTTGTCGTGGTAGTCGGATGTCACCTCGGCAAAATCGGCAAGATGGTCGACAAAACCCGCCAGCATCTGCTTGATCGCTTCCTTGGCCTCGAACAGGCTGGCTTTGAGCTGGCTCTGCTTGAACAGAACCTCTTTCAGGCGCCTTTCGGCATCATCCAGCGCACGTTGCGAAAGCGGCTTGCTGATGATTTCCCTGACGACTTCGACTTGTCCGTGCAGCCAATGATCTTCGAGCGTGAGCTCGGTAATGTTCTCGACCAGCAACCTGAGGAGGCTGAGCAGGCTTTGGCGCAGTTCGGTTTGGTCTTCGGCCAGCAGTTCCAGCTTGAAGGCAAAACGCTTCAGGCGTGTCAGAAACTCGGCAAGCTGGCTGGCCGTGTCGGCTGTGCGGATATCCTGAGCCAGTGCTTTGGCATCAACCGATAAGGCCGGGGTTTCAAGAAGTTGCGTGGCAATCGCCGTTTCGAGTGTAAACGCGAATAGCTCGCGCAGTTCAGGCAGTAAGTCCTCGACTTGAACTGCACTGGCCTGCGTTGCGGGAGAGGACGAGGAGGCGTCTGAGGAAATTTCCGTGCTTACGTCCGATTTATCCTGCTCTCTGCCCTGTCCCCAAGACTTGAGCAGTGCGTGAAGGCGGTTAAACAGGGTTTCCGGATTGGTGCCGCTGCCGGAAAGAACGTGTTCGAGCGACTCGCGCTTGCGCGCCGAGGTGAGCCCTTGGTGCTTGGCGTCCCATTGGTGAAGCAAGTCGGCAATAAGGTCGGACCAGGCAAGCTTTTGACTGCTCGATAGTGCCGTTACAAATTCAACCAGGTGCCCTTTGTATGCTTCCCAGTTGGCAGCTTTGACTGCATCGTCCAATTGTCTGGCGAGGCGAAGCTGGTCTGGCGATGTCCTGGGAAGTGCCGTGGCCAGCGATCTCAACTGTGTGTCGGGGAATCCGGGAGCAGTTGCCTTGGTTCCCGAAATTTCATGGTAAAGCGTCAGGTAATTGTCCGGGGTTGGCGCGATGCGCCGTGCTGCCAGCAGTCGCAGTGTTTCACGGGCAATCTCGAATGGATTTGTCAGTGTGCTCATGTTCGATGATCAGGCTATAATTGCGGCCCGTTGCAACGGGCCCCCGTAGCATGAAGGTCGTGCAGTTGATTTGTAATCATCAGGCGTTGGTTCGATTCCGACCGGGGGCACCACCCGCATCATTCGGCGATTTCGCCATGCCCCAGCCGATGTGACAAAACCTTTGCTGCGGCGATCATTGCTTTAGCGGTCGCACTTTCCCACTCGACATCGAATTCTCCGATGGCTCCCAGCGAGGTGATTGCGGCGACCATATTCCCCGTGTGGTCATAGACGGGAGCGCTGAAGCCGTTGATGCCTGGCGTCAAGCTGCCTGTGGCGCGAGCGATGCCGTGCTCCCGAATTTCCGCGAGATTCTTTTCCAGTTGGCGGCGTACGGTCGTTACCGCCGTTTTGCTCGACTCGGCAATCTCCTTGAGTTCTTCATCAAGGAGTTTCTTCAAATAAGGTGAACGGTAGAAGGTCGCAAAAGCTCTGCCGGTTGCCGACTTGCATAGCGGCAAGGTAGTGCCTGCTCTAAGGGTAATGGTGATCGGGCCGCCTGCATCGGCTATGCGGACAATGGTCGCGCCATGTGTGCCCCAGACGGCCAAGGCTACGGTTTCGTGAATCTCTTCGCACAGTGTTTCGAGAATGGGGCCCGACAAGCGCACGGGGTCCAGCCGTCCCAGCCCGGACAGCCCAAGTTCCAGTGCATAGGCGCCCAGATCGTAACGGCCGCTGCTGGAGTCCTGCTCGACGATGCCAATGCGCAGAAAACTCACCATGTAGCGATGGGCTTTTGCGGCTGGCATGCCTGCCCCTTTGGCGATGTCCCTCAACATCATCGGGCGGTTTGTGGCTGCCAGAACCTTGAGTAGACGAAAACCAACCTCAACCGATTGAATGCCCTGACGATCTGTCGCAACTTTAGTAACCATGGTGGATTGTCTGGTTCGAAAGCTACATTCTATGCATCTATGACCCAATTGAGGGGGCGAATATAATCGCCGTCGCGAATATGCATGTAGATAGGGAGGGTTTTATGCGAGCTGTTCTGGTTGCAAATCCAAAGGGTGGGGCAGGAAAAACTACACTGGCGACAAATCTGTCTGGTTATTTTGCTAATCAAGGCAAGAAGACGACTCTGTGCGATCTGGATCGCCAGCAATCCTCCCTGCGCTGGATGGCGTTTCGCGACCCGGCATTGCCGGCAATTACCGGTTATTACGGCGGGAACCAAATTTCGCTCAGTTTGCCGCGCGAGGCCGATTGGGTCATCGTCGATGCGCCGGCAGGTCTGCAGGGGTACAAGCTGTCGGATTATCTAAAGGCCGTTGACAAGGTGTTGGTGCCTCTCGTGCCTTCCGTATTCGACATGGCGGCGACCGAAGACTTTCTTAATTCCATACGAACCGAGGTTCGCGGTGTGCGTGCAAAGGTTGGAATCGTAGCCATGCGGGTTGATCCGCGCACAAAGGCGGCTAGCATGCTCGAGGAGTTTCTGAAGCATTTTGATATCCCCATCGTTGCGTATATGCGCAACACTCAGAACTACGTCAATGTTGCCGCAGCCGGTGCTACAGTATTTGATCCGCCGCGAGCTAAGAATCGCCGTGATCTGGAGCAGTGGTCATCGCTTGTGCAATGGGTCGAGAAAAAATAATTCCCATTTTGCGAGATAGTTGTTGACGGCATTGAGGAGGGTCTGGATAATGCGCCCCTCTGACGGACGCGGGGTGGAGCAGTTGGCAGCTCGTCGGGCTCATAACCCGAAGGTCGCAGGTTCAAGTCCTGCCCCCGCAACCA
>CAMKYP010000030.1 GCA_946477505.1 uncultured Dechloromonas sp.
GGCAGCGTCGAGTCGGCGGCCGAGATTCCGCTGCTGATCAAGACGACCGCCGACAACTACCCGGCCCTCGAAGCCCGGATCACGACCCTGCATCCCTATGATGTGCCGGAAATCATCGCCCTGCCGATCGCCCGCGGACTACCGGCCTATTTGAACTGGGTAGCCACCGAGACGCTCCAATGACCATGCGTATTGTCCTCTTCCTGTTTTCCCTGCTCGTTTCGCTGGCTCATGCCGAAGAGTTCCTCGATCCCGCCGTCGCCTTCAAACCGTCGGTACGCGCCCTCGACGGGCAGACCCTGGAAGTCCGCTACGACATCGCCAAGGGCTACTACCTCTATCGCGACAAGTTCCGCTTCGTCATCGACGGCGATGCCGCCAAGGCGGGGTCGGCGATTTACCCCAAGGGCAAGGAAAAGGATGACGATACCTTCGGCAAGGTCGAGGTCTATTACAAGTCGGTCGCCATCCGCGTGCCGGTCGAGCGCAGCGCCTCGGGGCCACTGACGCTGAATCTCAAGGTCACGTCACAAGGTTGCGCAGACGCCGGCGTCTGCTATCCGCCGCAAACCCAGCCGCTCAGTGTCCAGCTGCCCGATCCGGCCACCACGCCGAGCGCGGCGGCCGCCGCCGAAGCCGGGGAGGGCGACGAAAGCGGGATGATCGCCGCCACCCTCAAGAACGCCGGCTTCTGGGCCATTCTCGCCTTCTTCTTCGTCGCCGGCCTCGGCCTGTCGCTGACGCCCTGCGTCTTCCCGATGATCCCCATCCTCTCCGGGATCATTGCCGGGCAGGGTCACAAGGCGTCGCATGCCCGCGGCTTCGCGCTGGCGCTGGCCTACGTGCTGGGCATGGCAGTCACCTACGCCGCCGCCGGTGTCGCCGCCGGCCTGACCGGTACGCTGATTTCCAGCGCCCTGCAGAATGCCTGGGTGCTCGGCGGCTTCGCACTGGTCTTCGTGGTGCTGTCGTTCTCGATGTTCGGCTTCTACGAACTGCAGCTGCCCACCGCGCTGCAAAGCAAGCTGTCGGAAGAGTCCGGCCACCTGCAAGGCGGGCGCGGAATCGGTGTTTTCCTGATGGGCGCGCTGTCGGCGCTGATCGTCGGTCCCTGCGTTGCCGCACCGCTGGCCGGTGCGCTGCTCTATATCGGCCAGACCGGCGATGCCGTGCTCGGCGGCACCGCGCTGTTCGTCATGGCGCTCGGCATGGGCGCGCCGCTGATCGCCGTCGGCGTAGCCGGCGGTTCACTGCTGCCCAAGACCGGGCCATGGATGGAAGGCGTCAAGAAGGCGTTCGGCGTGCTGCTGCTGGCGACCGCCGTCTGGCTGGTGTCGCCGGTCGTACCGCCGGTCGTCCCCATGCTCGGCTGGGCGCTGCTGCTTATCGTGCCGGCCATCTACCTGCATGCCCTCGACCCGCTGCCACCGCACGCCAAAGGCTGGCAACGCTTCTGGAAAGGCATCGGCATCGTCATGCTGCTCACCGGCGCCGCCCTGCTGATCGGCGCCCTGGCCGGCAGCCGCGATCCGCTGCAGCCGCTGGCCGGCCTGCGCGGCACCGCGGTCGCCGCCGAAACCAAGCACCTGCCTTTCACGCGCGTCACCTCGGTGGCTGACCTGGAGGCGAAAATCGCCGCCGCCGGCAAACCGGTCATGCTCGATTTCTATGCCGACTGGTGCGTGTCGTGCAAGGAAATGGAGAAATTCACCTTCTCCGACCCGACCGTCCAGGCAAGACTGGCGGCGTACACCCTGCTGCAGGCCGACGTGACCGCCAATTCGGATGACGACAAGGCCTTGCTGGCCCGCTTTGACTTGTTCGGCCCGCCCGGCATCATCTTTTTCGATGCCGAGGGCCGGGAAAACAAGGCCGTTCGCGTTGTCGGCTTCCAAAACGCCGAGTACTTCGTGAAATCGCTGCAGAAAACCGGCGCTGCCGGCTAGATTCGGCGCTCCGGCGCCGTACGTAAGGCGTGGTACAAACCCGCCAGACCGAAAATCACGCCGACCACGGTACCGGCCAGAACATCGAGGACGACATGCTGGCGCGTGGCGACGGTCGACCACAGAATGGCCAGGCACTGCAGCCAGCTCAGCCAACGCACGAGCCTCGGGGCGCCGACGCATTCGAATATCCGCCCCAGCCAGACCGCAGCGAATACCGCCGAGGCGACATGCAGCGACGGGCAGGCGTTGCCGCCGGTATCGACATCCTTGATGACCGCCATTTCCGGGTATAGCCGCCAGTCGATACCGGACGGCGGCACACCGGTCGGCAATAACCAAAACAGGCCCAGGCAAAGCAGGCACATCAGCGCCGTCCACGCCCCAAACAACAGCATGGCGCGGATATCTTTCATGAAGGCAACCGGCAGCGAGACATAGACCCAGAGCGAGGCATAGAACGGAAAAGCCAGCGAGGTGACCGGTATCGCGGTATCGAGCCAGGTCAGCGGCATCACCGTCACCGGGCTCAGCGGGTTGCGCAGAACGGCGAAATAGGCCCAGAAAAAGACGATCATGAATGCCGCCGTGCCCAATGCCTTGAGCGGCCACAGGGTATACATCCGGGCGGCTATCTGGCGATACCAGGGCGATTCGCGAAACAGGTGCATCGGTGGCTCGGTGGCAGTCGGAAAGGGGGGAGTGCGGCGGTATGGTAGCAAATCGAACGCCCAATCGCCGGACCCATCGACAGAACATGAGGTAACAGGGCAAGTCTTTGGAAAACATGGGCTTTCGGCTAAAATTGCCGACCTATGGATTCCATTGGCCTGATTCGCGAATTTCTCAAAGACCGCCTTGGCGTCGAGCCCGACACCGTCGTGCCGGAAGCGCCCTTGGCCGACCTCGGCGTCGACTCGCTGATGATGCTTGAACTGATGTTCGAATTCGAAGATCAATTCAACATCAAGCTCTCCAGCGACCTGAAGACGCCCCAGACCGTCGGCGAAATGGTCGCCCTCATGGACGGCCTGATCGCCAGCCAAAAGAACTGAGCCATGACGGAACGGCGGGTTGCAATCACTGGCCTCGGGCTGGTCAGTCCTTATGGCGGCGACCTCGCTGATTTCTTCGCCCGCCTGAGTGCCGGCGAATCGGCCATCCGCTACCTGCTGACCGACGACCTGCCGCGTCCGCTCTCCATTCCCTTCGTCAGTTGCCCCGCCTTCGACCCGGACGCCGCCCTCGGCAAACCCTTGGCCTCGATGATGGACCGCTTCGCCCAGCTCGGCATGGCCGCCGCGTTCAGCGCCTGGGATGATGCCGGCCTGCCGCGCAAGCGCGACGACGGCGCCGAATCGCGCGACACCTGGGGCGTCTCCTGGGGCACCGCGCTGGGCGGTACGCTGGCCTATGAGAAGGGCTACCGCGAACTGTGGCAGAAGGGCCGCGAGCGCCTGTCGCCGCTCGCCGTCGTGCTCGGCATGAACAACGCCGCCAATGCCCACATCTCGATCCAGCTTGGCCTCGGCGGTATCAGCCAGAGCCACACGGTGGCCTGTGCCTCGTCGGCCATCGCCATCGGCGAAGCTTTCCGCCGCGTGCGTTCGGGCGAAGCAACGATCATGGTCACCGGCGGCTCCGACGTCCCGCAGGCCTACGGTGTCGCCCGCGCCTGGGAAGCCCTGCGCGTCATGGCGCCCGGCGATGCCGATACCTCCCCGGCGGCCTGCCGCCCATTCGCCGCCGACCGCCGCGGCCTGGTACTGGGCGAGGGCGGTGCATCGCTGGTACTCGAGGACTGGGACCACGCCGTCGCCCGCGGCGCCCGCATCCACGGCGAAATCGTCGGCTACGGCACGAGCTGCGACCACAGCCACCTGGTTCGCCCGGAAGTCGAAGGCCAGGTCCGCGCCCTGAACCTGACGCTGGCCGATGCCGGATTGACGCCCGACGACATCGACTACATCAACGCCCACGGCACGGCAACGACCGAAGGCGACCCGGTCGAGGTCGGCGCGCTGAAGGCGGTCTTCGGCGAGCGCGCCGGGCAACTGGCGGTCAGCGCCACCAAGTCCATGCACGGCCACCTGCTGGGTGCCGCCGGCGCCATCGAGGCCATTGCCACCGTGCTCGCCCTGCGCGAGCAGGTCGTCCCGCCGACGGCCAATCTGGAAAGCAACCTCGATCCGGCCTGCGTCGGCGTCGACCATGTGACTGCCGGCCGCCGGCAGTCTCTGCGCGCCGCGCTCTCCAATTCCTTCGCCTTTGGCGGCAGCAACGCGGTTCTCGCCTTCCGCGCCATCGCCCCGTAAATTCCCGGAAGTTCCGTCATGTCGCAAGCAGCCATCGAAGCCCTGTTGCCGGAAGTCGCCGAATTGATCGTTTCGGCCCTCAATCTCGACATCGCCCCAGCCGAAATCGAGGCCGATGCGCCGCTGTTCGGCGATGGGCTGAGTCTCGACTCGATCGACGTCCTCGAAATCGCGCTGGTCATTTCCAAGAAATACGGCATCCAGCTCAAGTCGGACAACGAAGACAACGTCCGTATCTTCTCGTCGCTGCGCGCCCTGACCGCCTACATCGTCAGCCAGCGAACCCAATGAGCATGGGTGTCGTGTTCCACGCCATTCGGCACATAAAACCGCGCCTTTGGCCTCGCGGCGGCGTTGCAAATCCTCGCGATACACTCGGTATCGCTGTGGTTTGCGCCTTGCCACAAAGCCAAATGCATCGGTTTTATTAAGAGCCTCACAGCATGAAACATGACACCACCCCGGTCCAGCTGCTGCGCGGCCTGGCCGTGGTCGTCTTTCTCATCGCATGGGCGCTGCTCGCCCATTACGGCACCGCCGGTGACAGTTCGCCGGATTTGTCCGTGCTCCTCGGCGTATCGCCGATCATTGCGGCGGTTGGCCTGCTGCTTTGGCGCACCCGGCACCCGCTGCTGGCCGGTGGTGGCAACCTGCTGCTGCTCGGCAGCCTGATCTGGCTGTGGCCGACCCTGCGCCAGAACGTCCCGCTGGTCTTTTTCATCCAGCACCTCGGCACCAATCTGGCGCTCGCCACGCTGTTCGGGCGCAGCCTGCTGGGGGATGGCGAGGCGCTGATCACCCAACTGGCCCGTGCGGTGTACCACGGCAAAATTTCCGAGCGAAAACGCGTTTACACCCGACGCGCCACGCTGGCCTGGACACTGTTCTTCCTGGGCAACGCGCTCATTTCCGCCATCCTGTGGCTACTCGCTCCGCAGGCTGCATGGTCGGTCTTTGCCAACCTGCTGTCCTTCCCGCTGCTCGTCTGCATGTTCGTCGCTGAACACATCTGGCGGCTCTGCGCGCTGCCGCCGGAAGAACGCCCGAGCATCGCCCAGGTCGTCAGCGCCTATCGCCTGCACAGCAAACAAAGCCCGCCGCCGGCCAACCCCTCATGAATGCCGTTCCGCTACTCGCGCATGGCGATTCGGCTGCCGTATTCGCCTGGCGCCCGGATGGCCCGGTGACGGTCGGCGATTATCTGGCCGATGCCCGCGCCCTGGCCGCGCGACTTCCCGCCACCGGCTATCTGCTCAACCTGTGCCACGACCGCTACCGCTTTGCCGTCGGTTTCGCCGCCGGCCTGCTGCGCGGCATGACCAGCCTGCAGCCGTCGTCGCAGTCGCCGGAAACCTTCCGCCGCCTGCAGGACGAGTATCCTGACCTGATCGCGCTGTGCGACAACGACACCGACGTACCCGACCTGCCGCGCTTTGCCTTCCCCAGCCTCGACAGGGCTGCGAAAACGCTATTCGCCGAAGGCATCCCGTCGATTCCGGCCGATCATCCGGCGGCGATCCTGTTCACCTCCGGCTCGACCGGCCAGCCACAGGCACAACGCAAGACCTGGGGCAAGCTGGCGCTGAATGGCCAGGCGGAAGCCGTCGCCCTGGGGCTCGACATCAAACCGCATGTCCTGGTCGGTACCGTCCCGGTCCAGCACAGCTACGGCTTCGAATCAACCTTCCTGCTGGCCCTGCACGGTGGCTGCGCCTTCTGGGCCGGCAAGCCCTTCTACCCGCAGGACATCGCCAGCGCACTGGCTGCCGTACCGCAGCCCCGCCTGCTGGTGACCACCCCCTTTCACCTGTCGGCGCTGCTCGCGTCGGGCATCGAACTGCCGGCCATCGACATCCTGCTCTCGGCCACCGCGCCGTTGTCCACGACGCTGGCCGCCGAGGCCGAAGCCCGCACCGGGGCGCCGATGCTGGAAATCTACGGCTCCACCGAATCCGGCCAGCTGGCCAGCCGGCGCACCACCGACGGCGCGGCGTGGACGCTGTTGCCCGGCGTGCGCCTGGAGCAGGCGGGCGACGAAACGGCAGCCTGCGACGGCCACGTCGAGGGGCGCATCGTACTCTCCGACGTCATCGAACTGCTGCCTGACAATCGTTTCCTGCTGCATGGCCGCCACGCCGACCTGATCAACATCGCCGGCAAACGCACCTCGCTGGCCTACCTCAACCACCAGCTCGGCGCCGTACCCGGCGTTGTCGATGGCGCCTTCTTCCTGCCCGACGAGGAAGGCCCGGACGGCATCACCCGCCTGACCGCCTTCGTCGTTGCCCCCGGCCTGACCGCTCGCCAGATCACCGTGGCGCTACGCGAACGCATCGAGGCCATCTTCCTGCCCCGGCCGCTGGTACTGGTCGATGCCTTGCCGCGCAACAGCACCGGCAAGCTGCCGCGCGGCGACCTGCAGGCGCTATACGCCGAAAAGGTGGAAAGGGCAGGGCATGGCCGAGGCTGAATTCCACTGGACCGTGCCGGCCGACCACCCGGCCTTTCCCGGCCATTTCCCCGGACGCCCCATCGTGCCCGGCGTCGTGCTGCTCGACCGCGCCATCCTGTTCGCCGAGGAAATGCTCGGCCGCCCGGGCCTGGCCTGGCAGATCGGCAATGCCAAATTCTTCAGCCCGGTCGCCCCGGAGGAAGCGCTTACTTTCGCCATGGTACTAAAACCGAGCGGCGCGATAGCCTTCGCGGTACGCGCAGCGAATCGCGAGGTCGCGACCGGCAGCCTGACGCCACCCGTGCCATGAGCCAGGACAAACCGACCGAAGCCGAGTGGCGGCGCCAGCAGGAACGCAGCAACCTGGCCATCCTCAAGCTGATGGTGTGGATTTCGCTGACCTTCGGCCGCGCCGTCGGTCGCGTCGTGCTGCACGGCATCGCCGCCTACTTCGTGCTGTTTTCGCCCAAGGCGCGGCGCTTCAGCCGCCATTACCTGCACCGGGCGCTGGGCCGCTGGGCCGAATGGTCGGACGGCATCCGCCATGTCTTTTCCTTCGCCAGCACCATCCACGACCGCATCTACCTGCTCAACGACCGCTTCGACTTGTTCGACATCGAGGTGATCGGCGCCGAAGCGGTTACCGAGGCGGCCCGCAGCCATCCCGGCGCCCTGCTCATCGGCGCCCACCTCGGCAGCTTCGAAGTGCTGCGCGCCGTCGGGCGAGGTCGGGAGGGGCTGCCGGTGGCGATGCTGATGTACGAGGAAAACGCCCGCAAGCTCAACGCCACGCTGGAAGCGATCAACCCGGCCGCCAGCCGGGATGTCATCCCGCTTGGCCGCATGGATTCGATGCTGCAGGCCCGCGACAAGCTCGACGCCGGCTACGCGGTGGGCATGCTGGCCGACCGCAGCCTGAGCGACGATGCGACCGTCGATTGCGACTTCCTCGGCCAGCCCGCCCCCTTTCCGCTCGGCCCGTGGCGCATGGCCGCCATGCTGCGTCGACCGGTCTTCTTCATGACCGGGCTGTACCTGGGCGGCAACCGCTACCGGCTGCACTTCGAGCCGCTGGCCGATTTCACGCAGACGCCGCGCGCCGAACGCGATGCCGCAATCCGCGTCGCCATGCAGCATTACGCCGACCGTTTGACGCATTATTGCCGTTCGGCCCCGTACAACTGGTTCAACTTCTTCGATTTCTGGCAGAAAAAATGACCAAGCGCCTACTCGCCTGCCTGCTATGCCTCGCCGTCGCGCTGCCGGCCAGCGCCGCCTTCGACATCGCCCAACTGATGGGCGACCTCGCCAAGCACAAGGGCGGCCGCGCCAAGTTCGTCGAAAGGAAATACCTCGCCATTCTCGACAAGCCCGTGGTGTCGACCGGGGAAATGACCTACACCGCGCCGGACCGCCTGGAAAAGCGCACGCTGACGCCGAAGGTGGAAACTCTGCTCCTCGACAAGGACATCCTGTCCATCGAGCGCGACAAGCAGAAACTGAGCATCAACCTCGCCAATCAGCCCGAAGCGCTGGCCTTCGTGGACAGCATACGCGGCACGCTGTCCGGCAACCGGGCAGCGCTGGAGAAAAACTACGCCCTGCATCTGGCCGGCAACTCGGACAAGTGGGTACTCACACTCCTGCCCAGCGACCAGAAAATCGCCAGCATGGTCCAGCGCATCACGGTGACCGGCAACAAGAACCAAGTGCGCATCATCGAATACCTGCAGGCCGATGGCGACCGCGCGGTACTCAATATCGACCCCGTCGATCCCGGTAGCGGCAAATGACCCGCCCAGCCGGCCGCGCGCTCGCCCTGTGGTTGCTGGCCATGCTGGCCGGCGCCGTCATTGTCTGGAACAGCCGCTTCTCGGCCGACATGTCCTTCTTCTTGCCGGCCAAGCCAAGCGCCGAGCAGCAGGTGCTGGTCGACCAATTGAAGGAAGGCGTCGTCTCGCGCCTGCTGATGGTCGCCATCGCCGGTGGCGACGCGGCCGACCGCGCGACGGCCTCGCGCGCGCTGCGCGCCCGTCTGGAAAAATTGCCGGAATTCGTCTCGATCCAGAACGGCGAAGCCGGCAGCACGGACGCCGACCGCGACTACCTGTTCAAGCACCGTTACCTGCTCAGCCCGGCCGTCACGCCCGAGCGCTTCACGGTCGATGGCCTGCGCCAGGCCGTCGGCGACAGCATCGACCTGCTCGCCTCGCCGGCCGGCATGATGGTCAAGCCGCTGCTGCCGCGCGACCCGACCGGCGAACTGGTCGCGCTGGTTTCCGGCCTCAACGCCGGCGCCCAGCCCAACGTCCGCGACGGCGTATGGGCCTCGCGCGATGGCGAACGCGCCATGCTGCTGATCCAGACCGCCGCCCTCGGCTCCGACACCGACGGCCAGGAACGCGCCATCGGCCTGATCCATAGCCAGTTCGCCGAAGCCGCAGCGGATGGTCGGTTGAGCCTGCAACTCTCCGGCCCCGGCCTGTTCGCGGTCAAATCACGAGCGACGATCAAGCACGAGGTCAGCCTGTTATCCACGCTCAGCACCGTCGCCATCGTCGCCGTGCTGTTCTTCGTCTACCGTTCGCTGCGCCTGATGACCCTCGGCCTGCTGCCGGTTGTCAGCGGTGCGCTGGCCGGCGTGGTGGCGGTCAGCCTCGCCTACGGCACCGTCTTCGGCATCACCGTCGGCTTCGGCTCGGCCTTGATCGGCGAGGCGGTCGATTACTCGATCTATTACTTCGTGCAATCCGGCCGGCTCGGCGTCGATCACTGGCGCGCCCGTTTCTGGCCGACCATCCGCCTCGGCGTGCTGACCTCGGCCTGCGGCTTCGGCGCGCTGCTTTTCTCCGGCTTCCCCGGCCTCGCCCAACTCGGCCTTTACTCGCTGAGCGGCGTTGTCGTCGCCGCGCTGGTCACCCGCTTCATCCTGCCGCCGCTGGCCGGTAGCAACCTGGGCATGCGCGACCTGAGCCACATCGGCCCCCGTCTCAAGCGCGGTGTCGCCCTCCTGCAGGGGCTGCGCTGGCCCATCCTGATGTTGTCGCTGACCGCGGCCGTCCTGCTCACCGTCAATCGCGAGCGCCTGTGGCACCCCAACCTGTCGGCGCTGAGCACGGTCAGCGCGGCCGACGGCGAAATCGACCAAGCCTTGCGCGCCGACATCTCGGCACCCGACGCCCGCTACATGGCGGTAATCACCGCACCCGACCGCGAATCGGCGTTGCAGGCCGCCGAGCGGGCAGGGCAGAAGCTCGACCGGCTGATCGCGGAAGGGGTCATCGGCGGCTACGACAGCCCGGCCCGCTTCCTGCCCAGCGAAGCCATGCAGGCCAGCCGCCGCGCCAGCCTGCCGCCCCCGGACGCGTTGCAGGCACGCCTGCAGACGGCATTGACCGACTCGCCGCTGGCCGCCAACAAGCTCGCCGGCTTCCTCGACGATGTCGAAACCTCCCGCCGCCAGGGGCAGGTCAGTCGCGAATCGCTGAACGGCACCGCCCTCGCGCTGGTTGTCGATTCGCTGCTGGTCCAGCGCCCGGCCGGCTGGAGCGTGCTGCTGCCGCTGCGCCCGCCGGGAGGCGACAAGGGCGTCGATATCGCCATCGAACCGGTGCGTGCCGCGCTGGCCGGCTCCGGCGCGCTCTTCGTCGACATGAAGAACGAATTCGACACGCTGTACAACGATTACCTGCACGAAGCCACGCTGCTGTCGCTGGCCGGCTTCGTCGCCATCGTCGGCCTGCTCGCCGTCACGCTGCGCTCGCCGCGCCGCCTGGCCCGGCTGCTGCTGCCGCTGCTGCTCTCGGTCGTGCTGGTGATCGCCGGCTTGCACCTGGCCGGTCAGCAACTGCATCTGCTGCACCTGATCGGCATGCTGCTGATCGTTGCCGTCGGCTCCAACTACGCGCTGTTTTTCGACGATGCCAGCCAGTCGGCCCGAGGCTTCGAGGATTTCGACGACGCCACGCTGGTCTCGATGGCCGTCGCCAACCTGACCACCGCCATCGGCTTCGGCACGCTCGCCCTGTCCAAGGTGCCGGTGCTGCACGCCGTCGGCATCACGGTCGGACCGGGCGCGATCCTCGCGCTGCTGCTCTCGGCTTGCTTTGTCAGCCGGAAGGGCGAGGCATGACGGCGCCCGTTTCACGTGGAACCACGGCATGACTGAAGGTTTGCGCACAATCCGCCGCCACCGTGGCGCCGACACGCTGCTCGTCATGCTACCCGGCGCCTACATGACGGCCGAGGATTATGCAGCCCGCTTCTTTCCGCTGCTCGACCAGCGCGCTCTCGCGCTCGATGTGCTTGCAGTCGATCTCGGCCTCGATGCCGTCTCGGCCGGCGACGCCTTGCCGGCCGTTCGCGAACAGATTCTCCGCCCGGCACGTCAGACTTATCGGCGGGTCTGGCTTGGCGGCATCTCGCTCGGCGGCCTGCTGGCGCTGAGCCTCGCCGCCGACCACCGCGATGCCATCGACGGCCTGTGCCTGATCGCCCCCTACCCGGGCAGCCGGCTGACATCCAACGCCATCGCCCGTGCCGGCGGCCTCGATGCCTGGCAACCCACGGCGGAGCAACTGGACGACCCGGAATACCGGGTCTACAACTGGCTCAAGGCACCGCCGGCCAGTCTGCCCAGCTTCGTCGGCTACGCCAGCGAAGACCGCTTCGCCGACGGCATGCGCGCCATTGCCGAGCGCTTCCCGCCCACGGCACGCCGCACTATCCCCGGCAACCACGACTGGCCGGCCTGGTGCGAATTGTGGGAATATTTTCTGGATTCCGGCCTTGTTTCCGCCTAATTCCACCTGACCATGCCGCCCCCCTGGAAGCCCACTCCCGCCATCCGCGCCACGCTGGCCATCCATGCCGGTGCCGTGGTCGGATGCCTGCTGGCCCCGTCATTCTGGCCCTGGGCGCTCGGCGCGCTGGTCATCAATCACGCGGTGATCACCACCGCCGGCCTGCTGCCGCGCTCGACGCTGCTCGGCCCCAACCTGACCCGCTTGCCGCCCGCGGCCATCGCCCACCGCGAGGTGGCGATCACCATCGACGACGGCCCCGATCCCGAAGTCACGCCGCAGGTGCTCGATCTGCTCGACGCCGCCGGTGCCAAAGCCACCTTCTTCTGCATCGGCTGGCGTGCTCGCGAAAACCCGGCGCTGTGCCGGGAAATCGTCACCCGGGGCCACCAGGTCGAAAACCACGGCGACAGCCATTCCAAGGCCTTCGCCTTCTTCGGCCCCCGGCGCATGCAGGCCGACATCGCCGCCGGGCAGGCGACCCTGACCGGTATCACCGGCCGCACACCGCGCTACTTCCGCGCCACGGCCGGCCTGCGCAACCCCTTCCTCGACCCCGTGCTGCACCGCCTCGGCATCAAGCTCGCCGCCTGGACACGCCGCCCCTACGACACCCGCTGCGGCGATCCGGATACCGTCCTCGCCCGCCTGACCCGCGACCTGGCCCCCGGCGACATCCTGCTCATGCATGACGGCCACGCCGCCCGCACGGCGGACGGCCAAGCGGTTATCCTCGCCGTCTTGCCACGCCTGCTCGCCACGCTGCACGAACAAAACCTCAACCCCGTCACGCTGAACGACGCCACCACATGACCAAGCGTTTCCTGAGAACCCTGCTCGACGACGCCAGCCGCCCATTCATCGGCGGCGGCCATTTCGCCTACCGCTACGCGCGCGGCAAACTCTCCTCCGACAGCATCTTCCGCGAAATCCTCAAGCGCGGCCTGTTGCCCGCCGAAGGCCGCTACCTTGACCTCGGCTGCGGCCAGGGCAGCCTGTTCGCCTGGCTGCTCGCCGCCCGCAAGCTCTACGAGGCCGGCCACTGGCCCAAGGACTGGCCGGCCGCGCCGAAACCCCTGCACCTGCGCGGCATCGAGCTGATGCAGAAAGACGTGGACCGCGCCGCCCGGGCCTTCGGTACCGACCACCCGGTTGTCCACATCGAGCAGGGCGACATGACCCGGGCCGACTTCGGACAGGTTGACGTCATCACCATCCTCGACGCCCTGCATTACTTCGACCACGCTCACCAGAAGGACGTGCTCAAGCGCATCCGTGCCGCATTGCCGCCGGGCGGCCTGTTCCTGACCCGCGTCGGCGACGCCTCGGCCGGCCTGCCATATCACATCTGCAACTGGGTCGACCACGCCGTCACCTTCGTACGCGGCCACCGCCTGCCACGCCTCTACTGCCGGCCGCTCGCCGAATGGGTCGCGCTGCTGCAAAGCCTCGGTTTCACGGTCGAGAGCGACCCGATGAACGAAGGCAAGCCCTTCGCCAACGTCATGCTGGTCTGCCGCGTTCCCGGCTGACGCCACGCCATGTTCCCCGCCTTCCGCCTCGCGCTCCCGGCTGTTGCGTTGCTCGCCACCCTGGCCGGCTGCTCGACCTTCGACGAAGGCGAGGGGGATGGCCCGGCACTACCGCCCGACATGGCCCGCCGCGCCGACGGCAAGACCGCCACCGCCTGGCCCACCTCACTGGGCGACGCCGAAGTCCGCAAGCGCATCGCCCAGTTGCTGCCCGGCTACGTGAAAGACAGGGCGGGCTGGGCCGAAGACCTGCATACCGCCTTCAAGACACTGGCTGTGCCGCACGCCGCGCAGACCTACTGCAGCGTCATGGCCGTCATTGAGCAGGAATCGAGCTTCCAGGCCGACCCGGTGGTTCCCGGCCTGCCCGGCATCGTGCGCAAGGAGCTGGAAACGCGGGCCGGACGCTACGGCGTACCGTCGCTGATCATCACCGCCGCGCTGAGCAAGAGTTCGCCCGACGGCAAGAGCTACAACGAGCGCATCGACGCCCTGAAAACCGAAAAACAGCTCAACGCCCTGTTCGAAGACATGATCGGCGAGCTGCCCTTCGGTCGCCAGCTGTTCGCCGACTACAACCCGGTACGCACCGGCGGCCCGATGCAGGTCAGCATCGAATTCGCCAACCAGCACGTCAAGGAACGCAACTACCCGTACCCGATCGCCCGGAAGCTACGCGACGAGGTGTTCACCCGGCGTGGCGGCGTCTACTTCGGCAGCGCCATCCTGCTCGATTACGAAGTCCCCTACGACCAGGTCGTCTATCGCTTCGCCGACTTCAACGCCGGCCGCTACAGCAGCCGCAACGCTGCCTTCCAGCTGGCGCTCGCCCGCATCAGCGGCAAGCCGCTGGCGCCGGATGGCGACCTGCTGCGCTACGAAAACGGCCTGCCGGCCAACGTCGCGAGCAGTGTCGAGGATGCCGCGCTGAGCATCGCCTACAAGCTGGACATGAGCCGCCCGCAGATTCGCCGCGACCTGCTGCTGGAAAAGACCGCTTCCTTCAGCCGCAGCCCGCTATTCACCCGCGTCTTCGAACTCGCCGACAAGCAGGGCAAGCCCATGCCCCGCCAGGCCATGCCGCAGATCGACCTGAAAAGCCCGAAGATCACCCGCAAGCTGACCACCGAATGGTTCGCCAAGCGGGTGGAAGGCCGCTACAAAACCTGCCTGGCACGCGGCGCGTCGTAGGGCAGGCAGCACCGCCGCGAGCGCCTCAGCGGCTCGGAACGGCCGCCTCGATCTTTCGGCGGTCCAGATACTTCTCGAAAGTACTGAACGAGGCCGTCACCTCGGGGTTGGACATCAGCTCCTGCATCGCCAGCCCGCCCAGCGCGCGGAACGCCGTCTGCATGGCCACCTGCCCCTCGTTCCTTATCGCGGCCTGCGCCTGCTTCGCACAATCTTCGCTCAGCAAGCGGGTAACCAGCACCCCCATGGTATTCGACGTCTGGTCGCGCACCTTGTCCGTCACTACGGCAAACTCGCGAATCTCCGGGTGCGTCGACATGGCCGCGAACACCCACTTGGCGAGGTTCTTGCGGTCCTTGCCGCTGGTGTTGTCGGTCAGGCAGCTGGTCAGCGCAACGGCATCCGGGCCGGCCAGCGCGGGCAGGGTGGTAAAGAGCGTGCACAAGGCAATGGCGAGGGATTTTTTGTTCATGGTGTCGTAATAGTAAGGAAAAATTGAATCAGGCAGACGGCAGCGCGCTCGTAGCGTTAACGATGGGCTCCAGGAATAGGGGCCGCCGGAGCGGCGAAGCGGCGGAGGAAACCTGCAAGCGCAGCTTGTAGGCGGTCCCTCTCGACGGATGGGTTGGGCGTCATTCGACTACCCTCAACTTGACTTGCGCACCATCGGGCAGTTCCTTGATCTGGCGAGCCACGTCTCCGGAAAAACGCACGAGTTCCACCTGTGGAGCAGTGGCAAGATTGTCGCCGCCGTATGCGCCACCCAAGATGCCAGGAATTTTTAGGCAGTACTTCCTTCCATCGACCAACGGACCGCACTGGTCGATTGCAAGGGAAACGAGCGCACTCATGTACCAGTCGTGAAGGAATTCTTGATCGGTTGAAAGTGCATCAAGCTCGGCGCGATTGGCGGCAATGACTTTGCAGTAGCAGTCTTCTGGGCACAGGCGCCAATACTTTCCGTCTTCGTCTTTGACGATGAGATTGCCGAAGTCGTTCTCGCCGACGACCTCAGTAGGCTTGATGCCGACCCAACCCCAATACTGCCGAATATCTTCAACGAGGCTCATGTGATGACGCCCAACGTTTGAATTCACCGGACTGCGCGGCTTTTTGCGCAGGTCCGGTGGAATGATGGGTTGGGCATCGGTTGCTCACCGCCGCCACCAAACAAGCTTTTTGCGCGAAGCATTCCAGTAGAAGTGGAACGAATCGCAGCTATCGTCGACAACTGAGAATGCGGAACAGCCTTTTACTACCTTGCACCCAGGAAGATCACCCATCTCTTCGTCGGAGCAAACGAGTGACGATGTTTCAAGACGTACAGGAGTTGAGCAGAGGGAATTTTGGCTGTGCCTTCCCACGGGAAACTGCATTGTTATGGGACGCGCGCCACGCGGAATGAACCCGACCCACACACTCTCATCTTTCCCGTAACCAACAGCTATTCGGTCAGGCTTTCCATCGCAGGTGATGTCTGCAACGATCACAGACTTTTCATCCCATCGAACGGAGGGCTGAGTTTTGTGAAGTGTAGAAATGTCAGATGCGTTTTCTGTTTCGCCAGCAGCAACGACACTAGCGCTAATGGCGCAAAGAATGGTAGTGATCAAAAGGTGCGGAATCATGACGATGCCCAACGTGTTGACGCTCGTTGAAAACTGACCAGAAAAGCGAGGTTGTGCGCGCTGA
>CAMKYP010000031.1 GCA_946477505.1 uncultured Dechloromonas sp.
TCATCAACATGGGCATGGTCAGCGGCATCCTGCCCGTGGTCGGCGTCCCACTGCCGTTCATGAGCTATGGCGGCACGGCACTGGTCACCCTGTTTCTGGGGATTGGCATGTTGATGTCGATCCATACGCACCGGATGCTGGTCAAAAAATGAAGCACCTGCTCGCGCCGCTCGCTGTTGCACTGCTCATGGCCGCTTGCGGTGGCCCCGGCCCTGTGCGTGAACCCGGCACCGATGCTCCCAAGGCGCCGACGACCAAGACACCCACCCCGACGAAGAAGCCAACCGCCGTGCTCAAGCGGGGAGGCGGCTTCTACAAGGACGACGGCCCGGCCGACGAAATTCCCGATGGCCTGGAAGATATTCCGGACGCCGAGCCCAAATGGGAACCGCTGCACAAGCCGGCGACAAAGCCCTATGTCGTTCTCGGGAAGGAATATGTTCCCAACACCGCGGTCAAGCCGTACAAAGTACGGGGCATCGCCAGCTGGTACGGCAAGAAATTTCACGGCCAGAAAACCTCCATCGGCGAGCCCTACGACATGTTCGCCATGACAGCCGCCCATACCACGCTGGCACTGCCTTCCTATGCCAGGGTGACCAACATCCAGACCGGCAAATCGGTCATCGTGCGCGTCACCGACCGGGGGCCATTCCACGCCGACCGGGTCATCGATCTTTCCTACACGGCCGCCTACAAGCTCGGGCTGATCAATGGCGGCAGCGGCCAGGTCGAGGTTGAGGCGATCATTCCGGGCGAAGCAAGCGGAACGACCTACGCCCAGGTCACACCAGCCCGCCCAAGCATCGCCGAAAGCGATGACATCGCCCAGTTTGCCCGAGGCATCGCGGAGGAAAAGCCGGCACAAACTGCCACGATGACCGGAATGAGCGGTGAAACGGGCATGGCCAAGGGGGTTTATCTGCAACTAGGTGCCTTTTCCAGCGTCGATAATGCCGAAAACCTGAAGAATCACCTGATGCGCGAACTGGATTGGCTGGTCGAGCCGATGCGTATCCACCCGGCCGGCGGCATTCACCGCCTGCAGCTGGGACCTTACGCCAGTCGCGGCGATGCCGAAAAGATCGCGGATAAAATCCGCGCCGCACTCGGCTTCAAACCGACTTTCGTCACCCGCTGATCGAACTCACTCCAGGCTGACCCGGGCAACCACGACGTTACCCTTGCCCTGATACTCCAGCGAGGCAAAACTCATCATCCGGGCCATTGCGATACCGCGACCATTGGGATCGAAAGCCCGATCGGGATCGAAGCTCAGGAACTTATCCCACACGAACCCGGCCCCTTGATCGGTAATCGTATATGTCAGAAACCGGGCATCGCGCTCCACCCGTACCGTCGCAAAACGCCCCTGGAATTGCGGCAAGGCCAGACGGCGCTGGATTTCCCCCTCCCAGTCGCCTTCCCACTTGAGCAAGGATTTTTCCTGATAGCTGACGCCCAGATTGCCGTGTTCGACGGCATTGACCATCAGGTCGGAAAGGCCTGGCGCGACGACATCCGGAACCGGGCACATATCGGCCAGCACCGGAACCAGCGAGGCAATATCGTCGAGCGTCACGAAGCTGTATTCGACATTCCGGATCAGCGCCTGCGCTTCCTCCAGGCGAGCCGCACGACTGCGCAGTTGGCGACGACCACGCCTATCCTCCAGCGCGGCCCTGACAATCGAAATCAGCGCTTCCGGCTCATAGGGCTTGGTGAGATAGTAATAAGCACCCGCTTCGAGCCCTTCGCGCACTTGATCGGGCGACGACGCCGCCGTCTGCATAATGACCGGAACGTCGCCAAAACGCGCTTCTCGCTTCATCCGGCGGAGCAATTCCATGCCATCGAGTTCCGGCATCATGCGATCGAGCACGACCAGAGAAAAATTGCTGTCGGGAGCGCTCAGACTTAACCAGGCCTCCACCGGATTGCTGTGCATCTCGAGCTCGATATCTTCCTGCTCGAGAAATTCCTCGATGATGAACAGGTTTAATTGTTCATCATCAACAACGAGGACACGTTCCTTATCCATTGCTCAGTCTCTCTCCTTCGCCAAGGGCCAGATGCCGAACGGGTAGCCGCACGGTAAAGCAGGCTCCGCCATTCTGGCGATTCTGTGCATAGATCATACCGCAATGCAGACGAATAATTTCCCGACACAACGCGAGTCCAAGACCGGAACCGCCAGCCCCGCTGCTTGTCGTCGAGCTTTGCGCGAAATTGTCGAAGATGCTCTCCAGTTCATCCGCCGGAATGCCCGCTCCGCAGTCTTCAACGACCAATCTCAAGGCAGCTACCTCCTCCCCTGACACGACCATGCTGTCAGGCCTGAGGTTAACGGACACCACGCTCCCCTGCGGCGCGAATTTCCCGGCATTCGAAAGCAGGTTGCGAACGACCTGGGCCAAACGTTCGAGATCACCGTGCATCTCCGCATCGCCTTCACAGGAAAACGCGATCCGTTGTCCGCGGAGTTCGAACAGGGCGTGTAGCTCCGAAATCACGCGGCGCACAAGCTCGGCGAAATCGAGTGCGACCGGCTGCACCGACATCGTGCCGGCCTCCAGCCTGGAGAGATCGAGCAGGTCGTTAAGCAGAACAAGCAGGCGCTTCCCGCTATCCTGAATCAACTGGAAATATCCGCGCAAGCGCTCGTCATTGATTTTGCCAACCCTGTCTGCCCCCAGGCGGGCGCATGAAAGGATGCCATGCATCGGTGTCCTGAGCTCATGCGACATGTTCGACAGGAATTCCGATTTCGCACGGTTGGCCGACTCCGCCGCTTCCTTGGCCTGCAGGAGATCAGCCGTACGACTATCGACCAGGGCCTGCAGATGTTCGCTATGCTCGCGCAACGCCGCTTCCGCAGCCTTGGCACGGGTAATCTCCCGGCCCGTGCCCCGATAGCCGACGAAGCGCCCCGCCTCGTCAAAAATGGGATTGCCGGACACCGAATACCAGTGAAGAAGCCCATCTTCTCCACGGATGGGATATTCGAAGTCGGCAAATGGCCGGCGCTCCGCCAACAATGCCTTATGTGCCGCCCAATCCGCCTCGGTAAGCACGATCGGCAATTCCCAGCGTCGCTTGCCCTGGGTACCACGGATACTCATGCCTGCCCGGCTCAATCCGGACGAGAGCTCGCGAAACCGAAGATCGGCATCCTGCTCCCACAGCCAATCCGACGAAAGCGTCGCCAGATCGCGAAACCGCGCCTCGCTCCGTGCCAGGGCGGCGTTCACCTGGCGCAGGCTGGCCAGGTGCCAATTGTAGAGAGGCCATAGAATGAGTACCGCAAGCACCGCACTGACCAGCGAAGCGAACAATGTATCGTAGATTTCATCGCGCAGGCTGCTCTCGACCTTCAGCATCCCAACGGTACGCTCATCGAGCTTGATCGGCGCGCTCCCGGAAACACTGGGCCAGGAAGGTGGATCGCTGAGTGTGGCGATAGTTGAGCCCAATGAATCCTCGAGCGTGGTTCGGTGCTCGGGATAAATACGCTCGGCAATCGCGTCGAGCATCTCTCCCGGTGCCCAACGCCAAGCACCCGGCGCCTCGGCTGCGAAACGCGCCGCAATTTCAGCCTGGGCGTTGGCCTGCGTCGCCATGTCCTCGGAGAGACGCGAATACTCAAGCAGCAGATGTACGCCAGGCATTACCAGGCTCAGGATCAGCAACAGCACGCCCCATGCCACCGCAGGTCGCGCGGCTCGCACCGAAAAATCTTCCGGGTCCGCATGAATTGCTTGCCGAGATTGTGCGCACATTTTACTTACCCTCCGTTTTGATTCTGATCTTCGGATCGCCCACCTGTTTGACGAGGATCAATGGCATGCAATTTGGTGTGGCTATACTCCCGCGCTTGATATTCCGGAGTCTTCCCATGAGCTCCCTGCCCGATCTCGTCTGTCCCGCCGGCAGCCTTCCGGCCCTCAAGGCGGCTGTCGACAACGGCGCTGACGCCGTCTATCTCGGCTACAAAAACGACACCAACGCCCGCAATTTCGCCGGCCTCAACTTCGACGCCAAATCGATGGCCGAAGGCGTCCGCTACGCCCATGCCAAGGGCCGCGAAGTGCTGATGGCGATCAACACCTTCCCGCAAGCCGGACGCACCGCCGACTGGCATGCCGCCGTCGATGGTGCCGTCGATCAGGGTGTCGATGCGATCATCCTGGCCGATATCGGCCTGCTCGATTACGCGACTCGGAAACATCCCCAGCAGCGCCTGCATCTGTCGGTTCAGGGATCGGCCACCAGCTACGAGGCAATCAACTTCTGCCAGCGCGAATTCGGCGTCCGCCGCGCCGTGCTGCCGCGGGTACTGACCCTGGCGCAAGTCGAGCATGTCATCAAGAACACCAGCGTCGAGATCGAGGTATTCGGCTTCGGCAGCCTGTGCGTCATGAACGAGGGGCGCTGCTGGCTATCCTCCTACGCCTGTGGCGAATCGCCGAACACGGTCGGTGCCTGCTCGCCTGCCAAGTACGTCAAATGGGACAAGAAACCGGGCGCCATGGAAACGCGGCTCAACGGCATCCTGATCGACCGCTTCGGCGACGATGAGCCGGCGGGTTACCCGACGCTGTGCAAGGGGCGCTTCGAAGTCCAGGGCGAAATCTATTACGCTCTGGAGGAGCCGACCAGCCTGAACGTGCTGGAATTGCTGCCCGACATCATCAAGATCGGCGTCAAGGCGATCAAGGTCGAAGGCCGCCAACGCAGCCCGACCTATGTCGCCCAGGTCACCCGCACCTTGCGCGCCGCCCTTGACGCCGCCCGCGACAGCGCCGAACGTTTCCACGTCAAGCCCGTCTGGCAGGCCGAATTGGCCAAGGTTTCCGAAGGCAGCCAGGCTACCCTTGGCGCCTACAACCGGCCGTGGCGCTGAAGGATTACGCATGAAACTGTCTCTCGGACCCCTGCTCTATTTCTGGCCCAAGGCCGAAGTCATGGAGTTCTACGCCGACATGGCGCAGAACCCGGCCCTCGACATCATCTACGTTGGCGAGGTCGTCTGCTCGCGCCGCCAACAACTTCGCACCGCCGACTGGATCGGTCTGGCGCGCGACCTGACCGATGCCGGCAAGGAAGTCGTCGTCTCCGCCCAGGCCCTGCTCGAATCGGAAAGCGATCTGAAGGCATTGCGCCGATTGGTCGATGAAGCAGGCTGCAAGCTTGAAGCCAACGACCTGGGCGCGGTCAATCTGACTGCCGGCAAGGACTTCGTCGCCGGACCGCACCTCAATATCTACAACGAGGAAACCCTGGCCACCTTTGCCCGCTTCGGCCTGAAGCGCTGGGTGCCGCCGCTCGAGGCCACGCGAACCCTGATCGACACCCTGCACCGCAGCCGGCCAGCCGGAGTTGAAACCGAGGTCTTCGCCTTTGGCAAGATTCCGCTTGCCTTCTCGGCGCGCTGCTTCACGGCCCGCCATTACAACCTGAACAAAGACGACTGCCAGTTCAAGTGCCTCGACCACGCCGAGGGTCTGACGCTGAAAACCCGCGAAGGACAGGACTTCCTGACCATCAACGGCATTCAGACCATGTCGGCGCAGAGCTACAATCTGCTGCACGAGATTCCCGACATGCTCGCCATGGGCATCGACATCGTCCGCCTCAGCCCGCAGCAACAGCACATGAACGACATCATCGCCGCCTTCGATACCGCGCGGCGCGGACTGCCGGTCGATGCCGACAGCCGGAACTGGAGCAGCAGCGGTCAGGTTGACGGTTACTGGTTCGGCGATGCGGGCATCCGCCAACACCATACGCAAGCCCTCGCAACCCTGGGAGCATGACCATGAACGGCAACTTCACCATCCCCAAATTCAAGCTGCCCGACTTCGTCGCCAGCCTCGGGCAGAAACTCCCGCAATGGCCGCACGCGCTGGTTCTGGTCGGTGCGCTCAACGCAGCGCTCAAAATGAAACTGCTGCCGGAAAGCGAACTGGCGATGCTGGAGGACAAGCTGTTCCGTGTCCGTGTCCTGGATACCGGTGGCGAAGCCTCCTACACCTATCGGCAAGGTCTGTTCCGCCCGGTTTTCCGGCCCGAACGCGACCCCGACCTGGCCTTCGCCGCCAACCTGTCGGCTTTCCTGCAGTTGCTCGCCCGCCAGGAAGATCCGGATACACTGTTCTTCAATCGCGAGCTGGAAATCACCGGCGACACCGAACTCGGGCTGATCGTCAAGAACATGCTCGACGCCGTCGAGTGGCCCAAGCTGCCACGTCTGCCGCTGGCCAGCAGCTAACACGTTGGCCGGGTTTGCCCCCGGCCTGGCGGATCAATCGCCGATTGAAATCAGCATCTCGGGCGGTGAAGTCACGCGCCCACCCGTTCGCGGGCCGGGAACGGCGCAGGCCACGTCACCTGTTGCAATGATGCTGAGCACTTCTTCCTGCTCGACGGGCGCCATCAAATCCTTCGGCTGAGCGCAGGGTCCCAGATAGACCTTCAGGCTATCAGCCAGTTGGCCATCAGCACACAGCACCCGCATCGCAAAATCGGGATAGGCATGACCGACGGCGCGGAGCACCTCACCGACCGTCTCACCGCTCGCCATTACTTCGTCGTGACCTCCCGCCAGCGCACGCAGCTCCATCGGGATATGAACCGAAACCACGGGATACTCGCTCATCAACATGGCGTACCTCCTTGCTTGCTGTGTACGTTGGACAAGCGGCGTAACGGAAGTTCGCCAAAAAGAAAGGGAGGCCGCGGCCTCCCTTTGCTTGAAACCGATCGCCGGGGCGATTAGTTTTTCTTCTGGGCGTCCAGACGGAACTTGACGTAGGAACCCGGGGCATCCTCGATGACCTTGAGCTTGCCGTCAGCCGGCTGGCGGGCCTTGACCTTCGCCGAGCCACCCGGCAGGCTGGTCACCCATTCATGCCAGTGTGTCCACCACGAGCCGGCGTTCTGGGTGGCGCCAGCCAGGAAATCGTCCGGGCTTTCCGGCAGGTTGCCATCGGTGGCATCGTTGGTCCAGAAACCGTACTTGTTGGCGGCCGGCGGATTGACGATACCTGCGATGTGGCCCGAGCCACCCAGCACGAACTTGGTCTTGCCGGTCGGCAGGCGGGCACCCATGTAGGTGCTCTTCCACGGGGCGATGTGGTCTTCGATCGTCGAGATGAAGTAGCACGGCGTCTTGACCTTGGAGATATCGATCTTGACACCGCCGAGGGTGATGCCGCCCGGATCCTTCAGCTTGTTGCCGAGGTACATGTTGCGCAGGTAGAAGCTGTGCATCGCGGCCGGCATGCGGGTGGAGTCGGAGTTCCAGTAAAGCAGGTCGAACGGGAACGGATCCTTGCCCATCAGGTAGTTGTTGACCACGAAGGACCAGATCAGGTCGTTGGCGCGCAGCATGTTGAAGGTGCCGGCCATTTCCGACCCTTCGAGGAAGCCACGCTCGGCCATCTTCTTTTCCAGGCCGGCAACGGCGCCTTCATCGAGGAAGACGCCCAGTTCGCCCGGCTCGGAGAAATCGAGCATGGTGGTGAAGAAGGTGGCGGAATTGGCGCGCTTGTCCTTCTTGGCCGCCATGTAGGCCAGCGTGGTCATGGTCAGCGTGCCGCCCAGGCAGTAGCCGGCCAGGTTGACGCTGTCCTCGCCGGTATGGGCACAGACCTGGTTGATGGCTTCCAGCGAACCTTCAAGCAGGTAGTTTTCAAAGGACTTCTGGGCCAGCTTCTCGTCCGGATTGACCCAGGACATGATGAAAGTGGTGTGGCCTTGGCTGGTTGCCCAGTTGACCATCGAGTTCTTCTCGCGCAGGTCGAGGATGTAGTACTTGTTGATCCACGGCGGCACGATCAGGAAGGGCTTCTTGTACTGGTCCGGGGTCTTCGGATCGTACTGGATCAGCTGGAACAGATCGTTCTGGAAGATGACCTTGCCCGGCGTCGTAGCGACGTTCTTGCCCATTTCGAAGGCCGAGGTGTCGGTCATGCGGATGCGCAGCTGGCCGTCGCCGGCTTCGACATCGTGCAACAGGTTGTTCAGGCCCTTGATCAGGTTCTGGCCATGCGACTTGACGGTCTCGCGGAAGACTTCCGGATTGGTCAGCGCGAAGTTGGACGGCGACAGGGCGTCGATGTACTGGCGGGTGAAGAAATTGACCTTCTGCTGTGTCGCTTCGTCCAGGCCTTCGGTGCCAGCCACGGTGTCATGAATGTGACGGGCGGCGATGAGATAGGACTGCTTGACGAAGTCGAACAGGAAATGCTGTTCCCAATCCTCGTCCTTGAAGCGGTTGTCGCCCTTCTTCGGGGCGGCGACCGGAGCGGCGCCGGGCATGCCCATCATCTTCATCATGGAACCCTGCCACAGCGAGAAGTAGTCCCACATCATGTTCATCTGGGTCTGGGCCATCTTGTACGGATTGGCCATCAGACGCGCGGACAGGTCCATGAAGGCCTTGGCCACGCCCAGTTCGTCGGCCGGCGCATCGACGCCATCCTTGGCCTTCTTTTCCATGTACTGGGTGATCACGCGGGAGGCGCGCTGGGCGACTTCGGCGTAGGTCTTTGCCATTTCGGCCGGATTGGGCAAATTCATGCCCTGGTTTTCGGTTTGCTGCGACATCTTCAAACTCCCTCTCTGTCAGTGCGCGGTGGCTCAGTGTCCCGTCCGCGTATAGCGAATCACCCCTTCGGCATCGCAATGACGCGACAGCCGACCAGCTTGTTCAAGGTAGTTCAGATGAGCGATCGCTTCGCCCATCGCGAACATGGTTTGGTGTGTATCGAGTTGCCGGTTGAACAACGTATCCAGCAATTCGGCTGCGCTCTTCGGCGCTTGTTCACAGCTTGTCTCCAGGGCTCGCAGTCGCTCCTCGTGGTGCGCATGTAAATCCCCAACCCTCTCCTGCACCCCTGTGAAGGGGAGCCCGTGCGAAGGCAGCACGAGCGTTTCCGCCGGAATTTCCTGCGCCATCACATCCAGCGACGCCAAGTACCAGCGCAGTGCATCGGCTTGCGGCGTTGCTGCAAATACGCTGATATTGGTGGAAATTCTCGGCAAAAGCATGTCTCCGGAAATTAACACGCCGAGTTCTGCGCAGTAAAGCGCCACATGTTCCGGGGCGTGACCATGGCCGATCATGAGCTGCCAACTCCGTCCATCGATGACGACTGAATCGCCGGCCATCAGGCGATGGTAGTAATCCGGCAAGGCGGGAACCGCCTTGCGGTAACCGGAACCGCGCTTTTCGAATTTGGCGAGGTGTTCGGCATCCAGACCGTGCTGGCGGAACTGCTCGACCATGAAGCGCGCACCGTGCCCCCCCACTTCGTTCCAGACGACGTGGGCGGTCAGGAATTCGCCCGTGCTCATCCACAGCGACGCCCCGGTTTTTTCCATCAACCAAGTGGCCAGGCCGAGATGATCGGGATGGAAATGGGTGACGATCAGCTTGTTTACCGGCCCATCCAGGCGGTCGAGGATCAGGGACCAGGTTTCGCGCACATGCTCGTCGGGAAACCCGGTGTCGACAACGACCCAGGCGTCGCCGTCACGCAGCAGCCAAAGGTTGATGTGATCCAGCTGAAAGGGCAGCGGCATGCGCAGCCAGAAGACGCCGGGCGCGGCCTCGGTCAATTCGCCGGTGGCAGGCGGATGGGTGTGGGGAAAATGCAGGGCCATGATGTGTTCTTGTCTGATGAAACGGCAACTTACCATACGGTGGCGGATTGAAAAAAGACCCCGCATCTGTTTTACTCTGCCGCTCCAACAGGAGACAAAATGAGCCAGGCAGGCCCCACCTTCGCGATTTCCGACCTCGCCCGCGAGTTCGACATCACGCCGCGCACGATCCGCTTCTGGGAAGACCAGGGCATCCTGGCGCCGGAGCGCGAAGGCAGCAAACGCGTATTCACCCGCCGCGACCGGGCCCGGCTGAAGATGGCCTTGCGCGGCAAGCGCCTCGGCTTGTCGCTGGCCGAGATCAAGGACCTGATCGGCATGTACGCGTCGACCGAGGACGAAACGCCGCAATTGCTCGAATGCCTGCGCATCATGGAAAAGCGCCGGGCGGCGCTGCAGCAGCAACGCGAGGATATCGAAGCCATGCTCGGCGAGATCGCCCAGTTCGAAACGCTGTGCCAGGACGAGTTGATGCGCCGCGGCGCAAAATGACCTAGCACGCCTCGCGGGCGTCGCGATGCGAGATTTCCACGACGCGGGCACGCGCCGCCAGTTGCCCGACCAATTCCCGCGCTGCCTGGCGATTGGCGGCATCCAGATTGGCATCCCATTCGTCGAGCAGATAAATCGGTTGCGCCGTCTCCGTCGCAATCTCGCGCAACACTTGCAACTGGCGCTCGCCTGAGGAATAACCGGTTTTTTCCTGTGCCGCTTCTTCGGCGCTGAACGCTTCCGGCTCCTCGGCTTCGTCGTCCGGATCGATTTCCGGCATCGGCAGGCCGCTCTGGGTGTTGAAGCGGAAATTCAGGCGATCGTGGGCCGGCCAGTAATATGCTCGCCCCCCGACGCACGCCTTCAGGGCGACCAGCAGGGTCGACTTGCCGGCCCCGTTGCCGCCACGCACGGACACCAACCCGGTCGGCTCGGCGAATACCACCCTGAGCGTCTCGGCCAAGCTGCCGCATCTTTCTTCGCGATCTCCGATCTTGAGAACAAGTCGGCCGAAATCGATACGCTCTTCAATGCGCTCCTCGCCGGCTGGTTGCATGTATTCGCAAATTCCCTTGATGCGCGTCCAGATAGCCAGCAAGTCGGTCATGCCGGCAGTCAGCTGGTGCATGTCCAGCGTCATCTCGATCTGCCGCGGCAAGGTTGCAGCCAGGGCGACAAGCAAGGCAATGTTGCCAGACTCATGGACGGCAACCCAGGCGGTGGCGGCCAACACAATGATCAGCGCGATGATGCCGCTGATCGCGCTCCAGCCCTCGCGCGCCAGAATGGCCCGAATCTGGGCGTTCAACGCCGCCCCCAAGCGGTCGCGCAGATCGCCATGCCATAGCCTGAAGTTGTAGCGATTGCCTGAAAAGATGTTGTCCCAAGCGTTATAGGTGCGCGCCATCATGCGATTGGTCATGCGCTGGTTGTGCAGGTAGGCGGCGGCCAGCGGCTTGCGCAGGGTCCATTGCAGGATGACCAGCAAAGCGAAGGCGAGGACGTAGGCGAGCGGCAGCCCACCGTCGATTTCCATACCAAGGACGGCGGCATTGAAGACGATGTTGAAGAAGAGCCGCAGGTAGAACTGCAGGTCGTACATCAAGTCGAAGCAGACCCGGAAGCCTTCGTTGGTCAGGAAAGGCTCGGTTCTTTCGCGCGCCGGGGCATCGCCAAGCAAGGCCGTCCGGAAACGGTTGCTGCGGGCAAAGTGCAGCAGGTACTTGCCGAACGCGGTAAAACCGGTGCGTTCGGCATAAATCCAGCTTGCTGCGCCGGCCAGGTAGGAAAAGGTTTGCGTGACGACGATCCAGACGAAATCGCCGGCCGTCACATGAGCCTCGGTGATGTCCCGAGCCACCCGGATAACCAGCCAGGTCGTCCCGGCTCCGAGCAATTCCTGCAGCATGACCAGGAGCAGCATGGCCGCCAGCGAGGGGCCGAGCAGGAAGCGCAGGAAATCCCGGCGCTGGAATGATGAGTGGGCAGACATAAACGGATTTTGAAGCAGAAATGAAAAAAGCAGACTTGCGCCTGCTTTTTTGTCGAACACGATACAGCGATTACTTCTTCTTTTTCTTCTTGGCCATTTGAATTCTCCTCGTGAGCGGTTGGTTGAAGGCGGCGCGATGCCGCAGGGCTCAGTCTATTCCATAAATCCTGACGCGAAACTGTCAAAGTGCATAATTTCACTTCAGCAGTTGACGTTAACGTAAACGTCAATACAATCACCCCACACGCCCATTTCCGAGCCCCTTCATGAGCTTGCACGCCCACGACCCTGCTTTCGCCGACCGCGTCCGCGCCAGCTTCGCCAAGCAGCATGCCATGGAACTGATCCGGGCCACGCTGCCGGTGGTCGAGCCCGGGTACACGGAAATCCACCTGCCGCACTGGGAAGGCGTCGAGCAGCAGCATGGTTTCGTGCATGGCGGCGTCGTCGGCATGATTGCCGATTCGGCAGCCGGTTACGCGGCGATGACCTTGGTTGCAGCCTCGGCATCGGTCCTGACCGTGGAATACAAGATGAATCTGGTCGCCCCGGCCGACGGCGAGAAACTGATTGCCCGTGGCAAGGTGGTGCGCCCCGGCAGGACGCTGGTCGTCACCCAGGCCGAGGTATTCGCCGTCAAGGACGGCAAGGAAAGGCTGTGCGCACTGATGCAGCAGACCATCATGGTCATGCACGGCAAGAGCGAAAAGTAGTTCACAACAAATCTGATAACGGAGACAAAACCATGAACATTCCCAGCCTCGACTTTGGCCTCGGCGAAGACATCAATATGCTGCGCGATGCGGTGAAGGCTTTTGCCGACGCCGAAATCGCGCCGCGCGCCGCCGAAATCGACCGCGTCAACGAATTCCCGGCCGATCTGTGGAAGAAATTCGGCGACATGGGCCTGCTCGGCATGACCGCCGGCGAGGAATACGGCGGCACCAACATGGGCTACCTGGCCCACATCGTCGCCCTGGAAGAAATCTCCCGCGCCTCGGCATCGGTCGGCCTGTCCTACGGCGCCCACTCCAACCTGTGCGTCAACCAGATTCGCCGCAACGGCACGGAAGCCCAGAAACAGAAATATCTGCCCAAGCTGATCTCCGGCGAGCATGTCGGCGCGCTGGCCATGTCCGAGCCGAATGCCGGTTCCGACGTCGTCTCGATGAAGCTCAAGGCCGAGAAGAAGGGCGACCGCTACGTGCTGAACGGCGCCAAGATGTGGATCACCAACGGCGGCGATGCCGATACGCTGGTCGTCTACGCCAAGACCGACCCGGACGCCGGCGCCAAGGGCATGACCGCCTTCATCGTCGAGAAGGGCTTCAAGGGCTTCACCCACGGCACCCACCTCGACAAACTGGGCATGCGCGGTTCCAACACCTTCCCGCTGTTCTTCGACGATTGCGAAGTGCCGGAAGAAAACGTCCTAGGTGGCATCGGCAACGGCACCAAGGTGCTGATGTCCGGCCTCGACTACGAGCGCGCCGTGCTCTGTGGCGGCCCGCTCGGCATCATGGCGGCGTGCATGGACATCGTCGTGCCCTACCTGCACGAGCGCAAGCAGTTCGGCCAGTCGATCGGCGAATTCCAGCTGATGCAGGGCAAGGTCGCCGACATGTATTCGACGTGGATGGCCAACCGCGCCTACGTCTATGCACTGGGCCGCGCCTGCGACAACGCCGACCATGCCCGCACCCTGCGCAAGGATGCGGCCGGCGCCATTCTGTACTCGGCCGAGAAGGCGACCTGGATGGCCGGCGAGGCGATCCAGACCCTGGGCGGCGTCGGCTACACCAACGAATACGCCACCGGCCGCCTGTGGCGCGATGCGAAACTCTACGAAATCGGGGCTGGCACCAGCGAGATCCGCCGCATGCTGATCGGTCGCGAACTGATGGCGGAGACACGCTGAATCCATAATTACCGGCACAGGTAGAATGAAGGGTTCGCGCCAAACGCATGGACCCTTCCAACCCGCAGCAGCCTACCCACTGCTGCGACTACCAGGAGCCCCGCTCAATGACCATCACTATCCGCACACTCACCGCCGACGATACCGAAGCCCTTGAACAGGTTCGGCAGTACTTCCGCAATTACGCGGCATGGCTGGGCGTTGACCTGTGCTTCCAGAACTTCGACCAGGAAATGGCATCCTTGCCGGGCGCCTATTCGGCACCGCAGGGCCGGCTGTTCTTTGCCGAGGTCGATGGGCATCCGGCCGGCTGTGTCGGCGTCCGCCCCCTGCCCGAGAGCGAGGGGCTGTGCGAAATGAAGCGCCTCTATGTGTCGCCGGAGGCACGCGGTCACGGTGTCGGTGCCGCACTGGCCATGGCCGCGATCAAGGCGGCCAAGGAAATCGGCTACAAGAAGCTGATGCTCGATACCCTGCCCAACATGCGCATGGCGGTGAAGCTGTACCGCGAACTGGGTTTCACCGAGGCCCCCGCCTATTACCAGACGCCGGTCGAAGGCACGATGTTCCTCACCCTCGACCTGGAAAACTGGTCGGAAGAGGAAGTGCGCAGCGAGAACCTGTCGCACCTCTTCGACTTCAACCGCGCCTGGGCGCGCAAGATGCAGGAAGTCGATGCCGATTACTTCAACCGGCTGGCCAAGATCCAGACACCGGAGCTACTGTGGATCGGCTGCTCCGATTCGCGCGTGCCGGCCAACGAAATCGTCGGCCTGCTACCGGGCGAAGTCTTCGTTCATCGCAACGTCGCCAACCTCGTGCTGCACACCGACCTCAACTGTCTGTCGGTGATCCAGTACGCCGTGGATGTGCTCAAGGTCAAGCACATCACCGTCGTCGGCCATTATGGCTGCGGCGGCGTGCTCGCCGCGTTGAACAAGACGCGTGTCGGCATTGTCGATTTTTGGCTGGATAACGTGCAGCAAGTCCATAACAAGCACCTGGCGCAGGTTGACAGCCTGCCGGTGGAGCAACGCCATGCCCGCCTGTGCGAGCTGAACGTGCTGGAGCAAGTGGTCAGCCTGGTCAATACCCCGGTCGTCAAGGACGCCTGGGCACGCGGCCAGGACCTGACCATCCACGGCTGGATCTACGGCCTGCAGGACGGCCTGATGCACGACCTCGGCATCACCGTCGACTGCCCGGCCGACCTGCCCGTGCGCTACGACGCCGCATTGAAGGCACTTGAGGCCTGAACCGATTTATTCATAAAAACCGTCAAGGAGAGATCAGCATGAATGACCCGATCGTTATCGTTTCCGCCGCCCGTACCCCGATGGGTTCCTTCCAGGGTGCTTTCGCGGGCCTGACCGCACCGCAGCTCGGCGCCGCCGCCATCAAGGCCGCCGTCGAGCGCGCCGGCATCGATGCCACACTGGTCGAGGAAGTGCTGATGGGCTGCGTGCTGCCGGCCGGTCTCGGCCAGGCGCCGGTCCGCCAGGCTTCCCTGCTCGCCGGCCTGCCGCTGTCTGCCGGTTGCGCCATGGTCAGCAAGGTCTGCGGCTCCGGCATGAAGGCGACCATGGTCGGCCACGACGGCATCCTCGCCGGCTCGTCGGCGATCACCGTCGTCGGCGGCATGGAATCGATGACCAACGCCCCGTACATGCTGCCCAAGGCGCGCGGCGGCTACCGCCTCGGCCACGGCCAGATGCTCGACCACATGTTCTTCGACGGCCTGGAAGATTCGTACAGCAAGGAAACCAAGGGGCGCCTGATGGGCACCTTCGCCGAAGACTGCGCCGGCAGCTACGGCTTCACCCGTGAAGATCAGGATGCCTACGCCATCCGCTCGACCACCCGCGCCATCGAAGCCTCCAACAACGGCGCCTTCGCCTGGGAAATTACCCCGGTCACCGTCGCCGGTCGCAAAGGTGATGTCGTCGTCGACAAGGACGAGGGCCCGTTCGCAGTCAATGTGGACAAGATTCCCACCCTCAAGCCGGCCTTCAAGAAGGACGGCACGGTCACCGCCGCCAACTCGTCGTCGATCTCCGACGGCGCTGCCGCGCTGGTCCTGATGCGCGCCTCCAAGGCCGCCGAACTGGGCCTCAAGCCGATCGCCAGGATCGTCGGCCACACCACCAACGCCAACACCCCGGCCCTGTTCCCGACCGCCCCTGTCGGCGCCATGCAGAAGATGCTGGCCAAGGCCGGGTGGACCGCCGACAGCGTCGACCTGTGGGAAATCAACGAAGCCTTCGCCGTCGTCACCATGGCCGGCATCC
>CAMKYP010000032.1 GCA_946477505.1 uncultured Dechloromonas sp.
ATTCTCAAGATCATCGCCGCCAAGCCGGATGCCGTGCTGATCGGCGGCGCCGGCACCCCGGCCGCCCTGCCGCAGAAGGTACTCAAGGAAAAAGGCTACAAGGGCCTGATCTACCAGACGCACGGCGTTGCCAACAATGACTTCCTGCGCGTCGGCGGCAAGGATGTCGAAGGCGCCTTCCTGCCGGTCGGCCCGATGGTCGTTGCCGCCCAGTTGCCGGCCGATCACCCGGTCAAGAAGTCGGCCATGGAATACGTCACCAAGTACGAAGCCGCCCACGGCAAGGGTAGCGTCAGCTCCTTCGGCGGCCACGCCTGGGATGCCGGCGTGCTGCTGCAGAACGCCGTTCCGGTCGCGCTCAAGAAAGCCAAGCCGGGCACCGTCGAGTTCCGCCGCGCCCTGCGCGACGCGCTCGAAGGCACCAAGAACGTTGCTGGCGCCCACGGCATCTTCAATCTGACGCCGAACGACCACCAGGGCTTCGACCAGCGCGCCCGCGTCATGGTCACCATCGAAAACGGCACCTGGAAGCTCCTGAAGTAATCGGTCACGCGCCCCCGGCGTCGCTCCGCATGCCTGCCACTGGCAGGTAGCGGGAGCGACCCGGCGGTCGCCAGGCCCGATGTCCCTGATTTATCGAACCCCCCGGCGCGCCTGACGCGCTTTTTCTCTTTTTGTTGGGTCGCTGATGGACCTCCAGATTCTCCTTCTCCTCGGCCAGGACGGCATTACCAACGGCGCCATCTACGCGCTGCTCGCCCTCGCACTGGTTCTTGTTTTCGCCGTCACCCGCATCATTTTCATTCCGCAAGGCGAGTTCGTCGCCTTCGGCGCGCTGACGCTGGCCTCGCTGCAGGCCGGGCAGGTACCGGGAACGGTCTGGCTGCTCCTCGGGCTCGGCTCCGCGGTAGCCTTGCTCGACGGCTATCGGCTGGTCCGCGACGGCCAATTCGCCAAGCTGCCGACGCTGCTCATCACCAACGTCGGCATCCCGCTGCTGGCTGCGGCCGGCCTGTTCGCCATGCCGCCCAGCCAGTTGCCGCTGTGGGGACAGGTCATCCTCGCCATGCTGCTGGTCGTGCCGCTCGGCCCGATGATCTACCGCATCGCCTACCAGCCACTGGCCAGCGCCTCGGTGCTCGTCCTGCTCATCGTTTCGGTGGCCGTGCACCTCGCCCTGATCGGTCTCGGCCTGCTCTTCTTCGGCGCCGAAGGATGGCGCACCCCGGCCTTCACCGACCTCAGCTTCGAACTGGCCGGCGCGCCTCTGCAGGGGCAGACCATTCTCGTCGTCGTCGCCTCGGCCCTGCTCATCATCGGCCTCTATTTCTTCTTCGAACGCACCATCTACGGCAAGGCCCTGCGCGCCACTGCCATGAACCGCACCGGCGCCCGGCTGATGGGCATTCCGCCCATCCTCGCCGGCAAGCTGTGCTTCACGCTGGCCGCCGCCATCGGCGCCTTCTCCGGCATCCTGATCGCGCCGATCACCACCATCTACTACGACTCCGGCTTCCTGATCGGCCTCAAGGGTTTCGTCGGCGCCATCATCGGCGGCCTGGCTTCGTACCCCATCGCCGCGCTGGGCGCCATTCTGGTCGGCCTGCTCGAATCCTTCTCGTCCTTCCACGCCAGCGCCTTCAAGGAAGTCATCGTCTTTACGCTGATCATCCCGGTCCTGCTCTGGCGCTCGCTGACCGCGCACCACATCGAGGAAGAAGAGGAAAAGGGCGACGAAGTGGCCGGCGGCAACGCCCCCGGCAAGGCCGCTGCGGCTGGCGCGCTGCGCCGTCACGCCCCGTTGCTTGCCTTCGTTGCCGTGCTCGCCGTCGCCCCGCAGGTACTGCCCGAGTTCTCGGTCACCCTGCTCAACTACATCGGTCTCTACGCCATTGTTGCAGTCGGCCTCGTGCTGCTGACCGGCGTCGGCGGCTTGACCTCCTTCGGGCAGGCGGCTTTCGTCGGCCTCGGCGCCTACACCACGGCCTGGCTGACCACCGTGCACGGTGTGTCGCCCTGGCTCACGCTGTTCGTCGGCCTGGCGCTGACCGCCGCCGTCGCCCTGTCGCTCGGTTTCATCACCCTGCGCATGGGCGGGCACTACCTGCCGCTGGGCACCATCGCCTGGGGCATCAGCCTGTACTTCCTGTTCGGCAACGTTGAATTCCTCGGCGGCCACACCGGCATCACCGGCATCCCGGCCGTCTCTCTGGCCGGCTGGGAACTGAAGTCGGGCCGCGAATTCTTCTACCTCATCTGGCTGATCCTGCTGCTTGCCATCGTCAGCATCAGCAACCTGCTCGACTCGCGCGTCGGCCGCGCCATCCGCGCCCTCAAGGGCGGCACCGTGATGGCCGAGGCAATGGGCGTGAACACAGCTCGCGAAAAGATCGTCATCTTCCTCATCGCGGCCCTGCTGGCCTGCGTCTCCGGCTGGCTGTACGCCCATCTGCAGCGCTTCGTCAATCCCACGCCGTTCGCGCTGAACCAGGGTATCGAATACCTGTTCATGGCCGTGGTCGGCGGCATCGGCCATGTCTGGGGCGCGGTGCTCGGCGCCGGGGTCATCACCATCCTCAAGCAGTGGCTGCAGGACTGGCTACCGCAACTGCTCGGCCAGAGCGGCAATTTCGAAATCATCGTCTTCGGCATCGCCATGGTGCTGGTGCTGCAAAAGGCGAGGGCAGGGCTGTGGCCGGTGATCCTGCGCCTGCTGCCGGCCCGCGCGATTCACCGCGAAGTGCCGCAGGCCGAACCGCTGCCGCGCCGCCAGCCGGCCGCCAGCGGCACCGTGCTGCTCGAAGCCAGCGAAGTCACCAAGCGCTTCGGCGGCCTGGTCGCCAACAACAACATGAGCCTGAGCGTGAAGGCCGGCGAGGTCATGGCGCTGATCGGCCCGAACGGCGCCGGCAAGAGCACGATGTTCAACTGCATTTCGGCGGTGAATCCGGCCACCGAAGGCAAGATCGCCTTCCTCGGCGAATCGACGGCCGACCTGCAGGCCCGCGACATCGCCAAGCGCGGCATGAGCCGGACCTTCCAGCACGTGCGCCTCCTCGGCAACATGAGCGTGCTGGAAAACGTCGCCATCGGCGCCCACCTGCGCGGTGGCAAGGGCGTGCTGTCGTCGGCCCTGCGCCTCGACCGCGCCGAGGAAAACCGCCTGCTTGCCGAAGCTGCCCGCCAGATCGAGCGCGTCGGCCTCGCCGAGTACATGTTCGACCCGGCCGGCAGCCTGGCGCTCGGCCAGCAACGCATTGTCGAGATCGCCCGCGCGCTGGCCTCCGACCCCTGCCTGCTGCTCCTCGACGAACCCGCCGCCGGCCTGCGCTACCGCGAAAAGCTGGCGCTGTCCGACCTGCTTCAAAAGCTGCGCGCCGAAGGCATGGGCATCCTGCTCGTCGAACACGACATGGATTTCGTCATGGGCCTGGCAGACCGCATCGTGGTCATGGAATTCGGCGAAAAGATCGCAGAAGGCCTGCCCGAGCAGGTTCAGAAGGATCCGAAAGTACTTGAAGCCTATCTGGGAGGGGTCGAATAATGAGCATGACCCACCTGCACGACAACGAGGTTATCCTCGACGTCAAGAACCTGCGCGTCGCCTATGGCAAGGTCGAAGCCCTGCACGAAGTCAGCCTGACCATCCGCCGGGGCGAGATCGTCACCGTCATCGGCCCCAATGGCGCCGGCAAGACGACCCTGCTCTCGGCCCTGATGGGCCTGCTGCCCTCCAACGGCGACATCGTATACATGGGGCATCCGCAAAAGCAGGATCGCTCGGTCGAGCATCTGGTACGCCACGGCATGACACTCGTACCCGAAAAGCGCGAGCTGTTCGCCGAAATGAGCGTCGAGGACAACCTGCTGCTCGGCGCCTTCGACCGCTACCGTACCGGCCACCGCGACGAGATGGAGACCATGGACGAGGTCTTCGAACTCTTCCCGCGCCTGCAGGAGCGGCGTGCCCAACTGGCCGGCACCCTCTCCGGCGGCGAGCGCCAGATGCTTGCCATGGGCCGCGCCCTGATGGCCAAGCCCAAGCTGCTGATGCTCGACGAACCCAGCCTCGGCCTGGCGCCGCTGATCATCAAGGAAATCTTCCGCACCATCTCGGCGCTCAAGGAAACCGGCGTCGCCATCCTGCTCGTTGAGCAGAATGCTCGCGCTGCACTGCAGGTCTCGGACTACGGCTACGTGCTGGAGACTGGCGAAGTCTCACTGGCCGGACCAAGCGCCGAACTGGCAGCTGATCCGCGCGTCATCGAAGCGTATCTTGGGCTCGGCCAAAAACACTGAGCCGCCACCGCCTGGGATGCCAAGCTTGGCACACCCGTGAAGCAAAAAAAGGAACCCGACGGGTTCCTTTTTTGGATGGGCTGCAGTTTCTTGGTGTCAACATGTGACCGTGTTTCGGCCTTTGCTGCCGTTGGGTCGCATCCAGCGATATGTCAGGATAGAGGCCGATTGCTGACGGTGGCAGCACTCAGGAATCACGAATGCACCTTCTTCCCCTCCACGGCCAGCCTTACTGATTACCGGCCTAATGGAACGAAATGCATCAATTTCGATCGAATCAGGGCTCGTCATACCCTATGCTCGTCCGGTAGACTGGCGTGTTCAGGGGACTCAAAAAATGACTGTATTTACGATTGGTTACGAGGGAATCGACATCGACGCGTTCGTGTCGCTGCTTAGCGAACACGGCATCGAGACCGTAGTGGACATCCGCGAACTGCCCCTCTCCCGTAAGCCCGGGTTCTCGAAGAAGGCGCTTGGTAATATTCTGAACCTTTCGGGCTATGAGTATCTCCACGTGGCCGCACTGGGCTGCCCGAAGCCTGTACGGGAACGCTATCGAGACGATAGCAACTGGGCACGCTACACAGAAGGCTTCCTAGCTCACCTGAAGACTCAAGAAAATGCGATAGCCGAGTTGGCCGGTCTGGTAGCCTCATCTAATTGTGCATTGATGTGCTACGAAGCCGACTACAATTTCTGCCATCGATCACTCGTGGCAAATGCTATCCGGGACTGCAGCGGCGCGGGGATAGAGCACATCAAAGCAAAGGGGGCTAGAACAATGAGCCTTGTGGCGTCTCCGCGGGCGGTTTTCGCTTAGGCGGATAGACTAGGCTGATAATCAGCCACTGGTTTTGAAACCGGTGCTGGTTACCCATCAGGAACATCAGTTCTTTCCCCAAGAGTTCTCCCCCGAGCTTCTCCCGAAACGGGGCTTCCCAGTTCGGACCATGACTTCGCCGACAGTGCCAATATAGGGCTCCAGCCTCCCAATCCACGATTTTGTGGACGTGCTCTTGCTCACCTTCTGGCGTATCGCAGACATAGCGGTAATAGAAGTCAAAAGGCACCTTTCGTAATTCCTTCACCTGCTTCTTGGCCTCATCTTCCGAAAAAAGATCGCCCTGCATTTGCTGCCGAGTTAGCTTTTCCTTTTCGTCGTCAGTCCAATCGGCATTGCGAGCCTTCGAGATCTCTAGTCCGGTAACTCGCTTCGGCCTCAAAAGGGCAAGAGAGAGCCCGTCCGCTTGGCGGCTTGCTTCAAGTGCTTCAAAGCTGCCGAAGGACGGAACTTTGTCCAACCAGTTTCGCCGAGCTGCCCACTCCTTCTTTGTATCGAGACACTCGCCGCAGGAGATCGTGTCGGTGTAGAGCTTGTGGCTTTCTGGCCGATGGTCTTTATTGGCCTTTTCGACACGGACATTGATCCACTGCCACTTCTTAAACTGGCTACCCTCCTCGACCATGCGAAATGGAACAGGATAAAGACGCCGCATACTCCCATGTTCGCTGATGCCAGCCACACAGGAGGTCTCCACGTACTGCGCGCTGGGCGATGGATATGTTTTCGCCAAGATCAGAATACGTTCAACCCGCCCCTGCGCCATCATCTCCCCCTCTAGGTTTTTGCCTCTACACCAAACCAAGCTGTGCTTGCCCATACATTTATCCACTTGCCATTGGATAAATGATGTAAATAGCATCGGAAGATAGTAGTTTTGCATACATATGTTGCTGGGCATAGAGACACGCGTGGAGAACCAAGCGAAAGTCCAGTGACGGAGATTGTTTTGGCAAATAAAAGAAATATACGAAAACAAGGCAAGGAATCCGCAGTTGATGGGACATCCGAACAGCTTTTCGCTGGACTATCTCCAGAAGAGGGACGACCCTTGCTGAGCGAGGACTACATTCGGCAAGCCCGAATGTATAGCGGCAGTTCAGGTCACTGATTGGTCGAGGCGCCAGCAGCTCATACGATCAGGATCAATTACTACGACTCTTGATCTGTGCTTTCCTGACGTTGGTGGCTCTGAGTCTCAATGACCGTTTTGGCCGACAAATTGACTGCCATCCTGCAGCAGATTTTTCATTATCTACGGCAGTAGTTTTTCACTAACCTGGCACGTTTTTCACTAACTGCGTCAACCTACACCGCCATTCGTGCCACAAGACCCACTGGACTTTGCTACATGATTCGATAATACTTGAATCATGGAAACTTTAAACGCCGCCGAACTGCTTGCTGCACTGGGTCATGAATCCCGCCTGGCCATCTTCCGACTGCTGGTCGAGGCGGGTCCGGAGGGGATCAACGCCAGCGCGATTGGCGAGCAATTGGGCATGGCGCCGGCCACGCTGTCGTTCCACCTGGCGCATCTGAGCCGTGTGGGCTTGATTACGGGCGAGCGGGAAAGCCGCTTCATCCATTACTCAGCCAACTACGGCACGATGGATGACCTTATCGCCTTTCTCACGCACAACTGCTGCCAGGGAAACGCCTGCCTTCCCCAAACCGCCTGTTGCGACACCACCGAGAAGCGCCGCGCCAAAGCTGGAAAGAAAGCATGATGCCGAACCTCAAGACCGTGCTGGTGTTATGTACCGGTAACTCCTGCCGCTCCCAGATGGGCGAAGCCATCCTGAACCATGACCTTGCCGGCCTCGTACGGGGCATTTCAGCGGGAACCGATCCGCAACCCAAGGTCGCGGATGGCGCCATTGCGGCGCTCAAGCTGGCCGGTCTGCCCACCGAGACCCTGATGCCCAAGCGCGTTGAGGCGGTGATGACGGAAGACATCGACCTGATCGTCAGCGTCTGCGACAACGCCAAGGAAACCTGCCCCGTCTTTCCCCGCCCGGTGAAGCGAATTCACCTTGCTTTCCATGATCCGCATGGCGAGCCGCTGGAGCGCTTCATCGCTGTCCGTGATGACATCCGCGCCCGGCTGGTGCCAGCCGTTCGCGAAGCCTTGGGCGTTTGAGGGGGCGCGATGTCCGCACAATGTGAAATGACGGCAAAACGGGCGGCCTGCGCTCCGATGAGCGTTTTCGAGCGTTTCCTGACCGTCTGGGTGTTCCTGTGCATCGTCATCGGTATCGCTGCCGGTCAGTTGGCACCCGAGGTATTTCAGGCCATCGGCCGGCTGGAAGTTGCCCGGGTCAATCTGCCCGTCGGTTTGCTCATCTGGGTGATGATCATCCCAATGCTGGTGAAGGTTGATTTCGGTGCCTTGGCCGAGATCAAGCAGCACGTGCGCGGCATTGGTGTCACGCTGTTCGTCAACTGGCTGGTGAAGCCGTTCTCGATGGCTTTTCTCGGCTGGTTGTTCATCCGCAATCTGTTCGCGCCCCTGTTGCCGGCCGAACAGCTGGACAGCTACATTGCCGGTCTCATCCTGCTGGCTGCCGCACCGTGCACCGCCATGGTTTTTGTGTGGAGCCGGCTGACCAACGGGCACCCGCTGTTCACGCTGTCGCAGGTCGCAATCAACGACACCATCATGGTCTTTGCGTTTGCACCACTGGTCGCTTTCCTGCTCGGGATTTCGTCGATTACCGTGCCCTGGAACACGCTGCTGACCTCGGTTGTACTCTATATCGTGATCCCGGTTGCGCTGGCTCAACTCTGGCGCAGATCCCTGCTTGCCAAAGGGCAGGCCGCATTCGACGCCGCCATGGCCAGGATCGGCCCGTGGTCCATCTCGGCTTTGCTGGCAACGCTGGTGCTGTTGTTTGCCTTCCAGGGCGAAGCCATCCTCAGGCAGCCGCTGGTCATTGCGCTGCTGGCGGTGCCCATCCTGATTCAGGTGTTCTTCAATTCGGCACTGGCCTATTGGCTGAACAAGACGGTGGGCGAAAAGCATAACGTCGCCTGCCCATCCGCGCTGATCGGGGCTTCCAATTTCTTTGAACTCGCCGTCGCTGCCGCCATCAGCCTGTTCGGGTTCGAATCGGGAGCGGCTCTGGCTACCGTCGTCGGTGTTCTCATCGAGGTGCCGGTCATGTTGCTGGTGGTCAAGGTCGTGAACGCCTCGAAGGGGTGGTACGAAACGGCGTAGCCAAGCCGCGCAACAGGGAGTCAAACATGAACTGGATGATGACCGCGTTTCAAGGAGGGCTTGATAGCCTGGCCGCCTATCTCGCCGCCCATGTGCTGCTTTGCCTGGTGCCGGCTTTCTTCATCGCCGGGGCGTTGTCGGCCCTGGTGCCGCAGCAGTCGATCATCCGTTTTCTCGGGCCGGATGCGCCCAAGTGGACATCCTATTCCGCCGCCGCTGGCGCCGGGAGCTTGCTGGCCGTTTGCTCGTGCACCATCCAGCCCTTGTTCGCCGGTATCTACAAGAAAGGCGCCGGCCTTGGCCCGGCCATTACCTTCCTGTTCTTCGCACCGGCGGCCAACATTCTGGCCCTGGCCTATACCGGCGTCGCGCTGGGCGCCGAGTTCGCCATCGCCCGCATCCTGTTGGCACTGTCGTTCGGGATCGGCATCGGGATGATCATGGCCATCATTTTCCGCGAGACGGATGTTGCCCGTGTCGCTGATGCCCGAACGTTTGCCGAAGGGGGCGGCATTCCCGGCAAAACGCTGCTTTTTGTCGGTGCCTTGGTTGCCTTGTTGATTTCCGGCACCTTGAAGCTGGATTTCCTCAAGGCCGTTTTGTTCAGCGCCGAACTGCCTTGGCGGGGAGCGTCCGCCATTCAACAAACGCTCGACCGGTGGGTGCCGGTCAACGAGAGTATCGGTGCCGAAGGGCTGAGCCTGCAGGGCGCGCTCCTGATTGTCCTGCTGGCGGGCATCGGCATTTTCGCCTGGCGAGGACTGGGCAAGGTCGACGAAGGCTTCAACCGTTTCACCCCGATCGCGCTGGGATTGACCCTGCTGACCCTCATGTTCGCTGCGCTGGGCTTCACGGTGGGCAACGCGGGCGTTACGCTGGTGGTCACCGGCAGGACCGTGGCAGTGACATTGTTCTGTCTGGCGCTCGTGCCGTTGGCTCGCCGCTTTGATGACTGGGATGTGCAGCAATGGCTATGGGAAACCTGGCGATTCGTGAAGATGATTTTTCCCTTGTTGGTCGTGGGCGTGTTCGCGGTTGGCGTCATCCGGGTTTTCATCCAGCCCGAGTGGATTCGGGCAATAGCCGGCGAGAACACCTTGTTGGCCAATCTGGCAGGCGTGGTTTTCGGGGTCTTCATGTATTTCCCGACACTGGTCGAAGTCCCGATTGCCAAGATGTTCCTGTCGCTCGGCATGCACCCGGGCCCGCTGATTGCCTATCTGATGGCCGACCCGGAGCTATCCTTGCAAAGTATCCTGATTACCGCAGCCATCATCGGCAAGTTGCGGGCTTGGACTTACGTCGGGCTGGTTGCCCTGTTTTCAACCATCTCGGGATTAGCCTACGGCGCCTGGGTCAATGGCATGTCGCCATGGATGCTGGCCGGTTTCGTTGGCAGCTTCATCGCCCTCATCATCGGCTCGTTGCAGTGGGTTGAATCCTGTCGCCAGGGAAAATCAAGGAGGGCATGATGCTCATCAAGATACTGGGAAGTGGCTGCGCCAAATGCAATCGTCTGGAACAGCTGACCCGCGATGCGGTAGCCGAACTCGGGGTGGAAGCCTCCTTCGAGCATGTGAAGGAGATGGACAAAATCATGGCCTATCCGATCATGACAACGCCGGCACTCGTGGTCGACGAACAGGTCCTGGTTTCAGGGCGGATGCCCAGCAAGGATGAGTTGCTGGATTGGCTGGACAGGCGATGAAGCGGATAGTGGCCGGTGGGGAAGGCATCGCCCCCCCTTAACCAGCCAACGCAGCATTGACCTCCCGGGCGATAGCCCGCAAACACAAGATTTCAGCGTTGTCCCCGCTCCTCATCGCGACGCCGCGGTGCTTCGTGGCCACCCGGCGAGGTGGGCTGCTGACGCGGCGGGTCGACTCGAGGAGGAGGCGGAGCGCTCGGTTGCGGCTGGGGAGGGCGCTCCATGCGCGGCATCTCCCGAGGTGCTTCACGTGGCGCTTCCCTACGCTGCTCACGTTCCAGCATCTGAACGGCGGGTTGCGCACGCTCTTCCCGGCGCATGCCTGGCGCTGGCATCTCCCGGCGAAGCGGCGCCGGAGCCGATTGGGTTTCCTGGGGGCGGGACGTCTCGCGCATTTCGCGGCGCTGCTCGCGCTCCTGCGGGGAAAATGCCGGATGCGACCGCTCATTCCTGCGTACCTCGGCGGCCGGTACTTCCCGATAGACCGGGGCACTCGGGGGCATTGCCTCCTGCCGGCGAGAGGTGTCGCGCGGCCCGGCGGGCTGCGCAGCGCCCTCCGGCGACCGTAACTCTCTGTCCTGGCGCTGCATTTCGCGCATTTCCCTGCGTTGCTGACGTTCCTGCTGCGTGAAGGCGGGTTGCGAACGCTCGTCGCGGCGGGATTCGCCGATGCCCTCGCGAGCCGGGTCGATTGCCGGCGGACGCCCTGTTTGAACCGGCGCAGCACCCGGCGGCAAGATTTCCCGATGCCGGGGTTGGGCTGTGCTTTCAGCCTCGCGGCCTCGCCTGTCCATGAGCGGCATTCCCTCCGGAGTATGGGGTCGATCACCGCGGGAGCCGTCGGGGGTAGCCTGGCGCGGCGACGGCGGTTCGCCATCGCGCAATGGCCGGCGCTCCGCCCTCGGATTGCGCTGGGCATCGAATTCCCGTCCCTGCGGATGCATGGCGGCCGGGGCGGGGGCTACCCACTGGGCGCTGGGGGCCTGCCGGGCGAGTGGTGCCCGGTCGAGGTCGCGACGATCCTGATGGCGTATCTCGCTGGCCAAGATCGGGCGGCCTTCCTGCATCTGCCGCGCCGGCACGACGGTGACCGCCTGTGGCGAGGCATGGTGGGTGTAGGCTGGCGGAGCACCGCGCACGACCCGTTCGATATGGGTAACGTTGGTGACGTGGGTGATGTTGATCTGCCGGACATAGGTCGGGCTGTAGCGATAGGCCGGGACATAGACTTCGCGCGGGGCGAGGGGGAACCAGCCGACGGCGGGTGCCGAGCCGAAGCTGAAGCTGACGTTCCAGCCTGGGTTGCCGACCCAGCCGACCAGCGCCGGCGCATAGACCGGGCGGGCAACGATACGCCCCGGAACCCAGCCCCAGCGCCCGGCGATCAAGGCCCAGCGCCCGTAATGGAAGGGCGCGAAGCCCCATGGTGCCTGGTCGATCCACGTCCAGCCCCAGGGCGCGACCCATGCCCAGCGGCCGTGACGATAGGGTGCCCAGTCGCTGGCAACGCCGCGCGGGTACCAGACGGTGCCGTAGTCGCTGGTCGTTCGCCAGTCGCCGTAGGCGTCGAGATCCTGGTAGCCGGTCATATGCGGCGAGACGTGGCGGCGGGCCGTGTCCGCCAGGGTTGCGTTCTCGCGCTGCGCCACCCATTGGTCGAAGCCGTCGTAGGCGCGGGCGGCTTCCAGTCGTTCGCCACCATCGCTGTCCAGCACGGCCATCTGGCCTGCCGCCACGGGCAGGGTCCGCCGGCCATTCTCGAAGGTGGCACGGCCGGCCAGGACCGTCAATTCGCTGCGCTCGGCATACACATTGATGCGATAGCGGCCCGGCGTCAGGAAACGCACGTTGCCGTCTGGCGTCATGACCTCCACGTCGTCGGCCTGATCGCGGTCGAGCACGGTGACTGCCAGCGTGCCGCCGCTGAGGCGGACATCGACGCGGTGGTCGTCGACGACCGGAAATTCGACCTCGCTGTCGCGGCTGAGGCGGTAGGCGGTCGAGCCGATCCACACTTCGGCGCGCCCATTGCGGCCACTGTCGAGCACAGCGCCGCTGCTGACCGGCCAGTTGAGGGTGGCCGCTCCGCCTTGCTCCTTGCGGTCGACCTTGAAGCCGACATCGCCTTCAAGGTAGGACAGCCGTCCGACGCGGCCCGGTGGGTCAAGCTGGGCCAGCGCTGGCCAGGCGATGAGCAGCAGGATGGCAAGGAAAAGGCGGCGGAGGGACTGCGGCATCTCGGACTCCCGGAATGGGGAAGGCCTGCGCACGCGGCAGGCGACAAGCAATCAACGCATCACTTCGGCAAACGGATGATCGGCCGCCCGGGGAAATGGTTTCAAAATGTTGCGCCCCAGAAGGGGTGCAGGACTCAGCTGTTGTCGACGGGGATGCCGTATTTTTTGGCGACCGACATATACAACTGCCGTGCCGAGGCGACCTTCGGGTTCTTGCGGTCCTTGCGCTGCGCCCGCTGCAGGTAGTCGAGCGCCCTTTCGGCCAGCACGGCATCCCAGCCCTTCTTCTCCATCAGCGTATAGATGGCCTTGGCCGCATTGACCAGGAACTGCAGGTTGGGCACCTGTTCGACAGCCTGGATCAGCAATTGGACAGCGCCTTCGAGATCGCCGCTGCGGGCGGCCATGACCCCGCGGTTGTTCAGGTCGACGATTTCCTTGCCGACCTGATCGAGAATGGCCTTGCCCGCCTCGGCCTGCCCGGTTTTCTCGAAAACGTTGGTGATGTGGTTGATCAGGTGGGAATCCTCGTGGTTCTCGGCGGCCACCTGACGCATGATCTGGTTCGCCTCGCTTTCCTTGCCCGTCGCGAAGCAGGCGTGGGCCAGGTCGACGGCCAGGCGCTGCGATACATGCTTGCCCTTTTCGGCCGCTTCGGCCCGAATCTGGCGTTGCAAACCCAGCGCCTGATCGACCAGCCCCTTGGCCTTTTCCTCGGCCCCTTCGGCATGCAGGCACAGGCTTTCGGTAAGCAGCGCGGCCAGTTCAGCCTGCTTGTCGCCACGCCACTCCCGTTTCATTTCCGCCGCGATCTTGCGCGATGCTTCAACATGTCCGCGCTCGACCAGCACGCGCGACAGGTTGGCAAAGTCGTCCACGGTGCGCAGGCTGGAACCCTTGCTGCGCTCGATGACCTTGCCGTAGGCCTTCTCGGCAGTCAGCAGATCCTTGTTGCGGGCGGCCACATCGCCCACCATGCGCTGGCGCAGGGTGTTGTGCGGCGAGGCATCGGCTGCCCGCTGCAAGGACTGCTGGGCATCGGCCAATCGCCCCTGCGCCTCGTGAACCGACGCCAGGAAATCGTAGGCCGAGAGGAATTCCGGCGTTTCCTGCGTCACCTGCTCGGCCAGCTGCTCGGCCTCGTCGAGCGCCCCACGGTCGCGCAAGGCCGTCGCCAATCCCATCTTGGCCCACGGTACGACCCGCCCCTCGAGCACGCGGCGGAACACCTCCTCGGCCTCGCGCGTCCGCCCCAACTGGTGCAGCAGCTCGCCCTTGAAGCGCAAGGCGTCGTACATGTACAACGGCTGCTGCTGGATCACCCGGTCACAGGCGGCAATCGCCTCTTCCAGCGAGCCATTCTCGATCTGCGTGTAAATACGCCCCAGCACGTGCTTCTTGTAGATCACCTTGACCAACCGACCCTGCAACTGCTCGGCGGTAAACGGCTTGATCAGGTAATCGTCGGGCGCCAGTTCGGCCAGCGCCACGACATTGGTGTAGCTGCGCTCGCTGGTGATGATCATGTACACCGTAGACAACGGGATCAGGTGGGCGTGCCGCAACTCCTCGAGCAATTGCTGGCCGTCGCGCCCGTCGTCGAGGACGAAATCGGACAGGATGATGTCGAAGCGGTTGCTCTTGACCTGGCGAATCACCTCCGCCGAGTTGCCGGCGCCATGCACGGCCGTGACGCCTAATGCTCCTAGCATCAGGCGCAACGCATCCCGCGCCGGCGGATGGCGGTCGACGATCAGAACGCGCTTCTTGGACAAGGACTGCTGCAGGACCAGCAGCATCTCGTCGTTGTCCAGCGGGCTCGCTCCCTTGGTTTGGCTCGTGCTCATGGCATCAAATTACTTGAGATCGCCAGACGCGGCAAGCCATTCGGCCGCCCCACGGCCAGCCGGCGCCATTCAGCGCAGGCCGGGATATATTCTGCAAGCAGAGTCTGGAATACTCGCCGAACCGGTATTCGCCAAAGGAGCGACGATCATGAAAGCTGTACGGAACATTCTGCTGGCCTGGCTGTGGCTGACACTTTGCCCGGCCGCTTTCGGGCAGACGGTTGTGGACATCCCGACGCGCCCCGAGGTAAGCCAGCGCCTGCTGGTCATTCCCGCCGCCAGCCCCCGCGCAACCGTCATCCTGCTGGCCGGGGGACACGGCGGACTGGGCATTTTCGCCAATGGCTCGTTCCGCTGGGGGGAGGGTAACTTCCTGATCCGCAGCCGCCAGATGTTCGCCGAGCAGGGGCTGAATGTGGTGATCGTCGACGCCCCGTCCGACCGGCAGAACGCGCCCTATCTGGCCGGATTCCGCCAGACGGCGGAGCACGCCGCCGACATCAAGGCGGTCATCGCCTGGGCACGGGTTCAATACCCCGGCCCGGTGTGGCTGGTCGGAACCAGTCGCGGCACGCAATCGGCAGCCTTCATCGGAACACAGCTGCAAGGCACGGATGGGCCGGATGGCCTGGTGTTGACCGCGACCATCCTGAGCGACAACAAGGGACGCGCCGTTCCGGCGATGGCGCTGGATAAACTGCGCATACCCGTGCTGCTTGTCCATCACGAGCAGGACGGCTGCAGCCACTGCGCCTACGCCGACATCCCGGGCTTGCAGGAAAAACTCCGCCACCTGCCGCGCACCGGTTTGTTGAGCTTCCAGGGGGGTGCCAATCGGGGCGACCCGTGCGAAGCCTATGCCCACCACGGCTTCAACGGTCTGGAAAAAGAGGTCGTCGCACAGATCGCGACTTGGATTCTGTCCACTGAAAACTGATCGCCGGCGGGCCGCTTCAGGCGCGATAAACCTGTGTTTTTTCAGCCACCTGACGTAAAATCCGCGGTCCGATACTGCGCTGCAACAACCCCATCCCGATGCTCTATCCCACCCGTTTCGATGTCATCGTCGTCGGCGGCGGTCACGCCGGCACCGAAGCTGCGCTTGCCGCAGCGCGGGCGGGTGCGAACACGCTGCTGCTCACCCACAACCTCGACACCCTAGGGGCGATGAGCTGCAACCCGTCGATCGGCGGCATCGGCAAGGGCCATCTGGTGCGCGAGGTCGATGCGCTGGGCGGCGCCATGGCAGCCGCCACGGATGAATCCGGCATCCAGTTCCGCATCCTCAACGCCTCGAAAGGCCCGGCCGTGCGCGCCACCCGCGCCCAGGCCGACCGCGTGCTGTACAAGCAGGCCATCCGTACACGCCTGGAAAACCAGCCCAACCTGACCATTTTCGCCCAGGCCTGCGATGACCTGATCGTCGAAGGCGACAAGGTGCGCGGCGCGGTGACGCAACTGGGCATCCGCTTCATGGCCGAGGCCGTGGTGCTGACCGCTGGCACCTTCCTCAACGGCAAGATCCACGTCGGGCTGGAGAACTACACCGGCGGCCGCATGGGCGATCCGCCCTCGGTGTCGCTGGCCGCCCGCCTCAAGGAACTCAACCTGCCGCAAGGCCGCCTGAAGACCGGCACGCCGCCGCGTCTGGACGGCAAGACCATCGATTT
>CAMKYP010000033.1 GCA_946477505.1 uncultured Dechloromonas sp.
AGCCCCAGGTGCACCTGGTCGGCTACTGCATCGGCGGCACGCTGGTCAGCACCTATATGGCCTGGGCCAACAAGCGTTTCGGCAAGGACAAGGTGCCGGTGGCGCACTGGACGCTGTTTACGACGCTGACCGATTTCGCGCATCCGGGCGATATCGATGTCTTCATCGACGACGCCTGTATCGGTGCGCTTGAGGAATCGATGGCCAGGAAGGGCTACCTCGACGGCAACGAAATGGCCTCGTCTTTCCGCATGTTGCGTTCCAACTCCCTGATCTGGCATTACTGGGAGTCCAGCTACCTGCTCGGCGAACCGTTGCCGCCGTTCGACGTGCTGTTCTGGAACATGGACACGACGCGCATGCCGCAGGCGATGCATGCTTACTACCTGCGCGAGTTCTACCTGAACAACAACCTGATCAAGCGCGACAAGCTGACGATTGCCGGCGAATCCATCGACCTCGACTGTATCGTCCAGCCGCTCTATGCCGTGACCGCGGAGGATGATCACATCGCTCCGTGGAAGCAGTGCTACCGAATCCGCAAATACATCAACGTCGAGGCGCCGGTGCGCTTCGTGCTCTCCACTTCCGGACACATCCTCGGCATCGTCAATCCCCCGGTCAAGCCGCCCAAGCGTGCGTACTGGATCGGCGAACCGGCGCGTAATGAACATTGGGAACACTGGTTCGAGCGGGCAGACAAGCGCGAGGGGACGTGGTGGGACGATTGGGTGGTCTGGTTGGGCGCGCGAACTGGTGAACTGGTCGAGCCTTACCCGGCGGCCAATCGCAAGTTCCCGTCGCTGGGTAACGCGCCGGGAACCTATGTACTCGAAAAGTAGCGTTTGGTTGCTTGCGCGGGCTGGTTCTCTCCCGCCCGAATTGGTACATTGCCGGCTGACGAAACCCACGTGAGGCATTCATGACAACGGCTCTGGTCCAGGCAGCGCACAAGGCCCCGCAGGCCGGCGTCGATTTGATGCGTATTGTCCGCATCAACGAAGAAATCAAGTCGGTCGTCAATGTCGCGTTCAAGATCAACATCATGGCGCTCAACGCCATTTTCCTTGCCAAGCGGGCCGGAACGGCAGCCCGCGGCTTCGGCGTGCTGTCAAACGAATTGCGGGTGTTCTCGCAGGATCTGCGGGATTGCATGTCGTCATTGAGCGGGCTGGTGCATGCCTGTGTCGACGACGTATCGCGCATGCTGCAGGATATCCGTCATACCCGATTGCTGCGCCAGGCGGTGGCGACATCGTCCAAGCCTGAGTTTGCCGCCGTGCTGGCGGCGCGCGAAATCGAGAACGAGCGGCATGCGCAGAGCTTTGCCGGTCAGCGCCGGCAACTCAAGCGCTCGCTCGAGGATGCCTTCAGGATGGTCGAACTGGGCGGCGTTCTGGCCAAGTCGGCAAAGATCGAGGCTGCTTACGGCCAGTCGTTTGCAGTTCCGCTCTCCCAGGTTTCCAGCGAGTTCGATGGCGTCGTCGAGGAAATCCGTGTGTCGCTGGAATCGCTACGCCATTCGGCGTTTTTTGCTACGAAATAACCCAGGGAGGGGGCGTGAAAACAACAAGAACAATCTTTCAGGATGGCGATCACAAGTGGATCGCGATCGTACGCGATCCGGACAAGCCGAATCATCTGATCGACACCAACGAATATCTGGTTACCCATGGCGGGCAGGGGATGTTGCTCGATCCGGGCGGCGCAGAGGTGTTCCCCGCCGTTTTCTCCGCACTGTCGTCCGAGTTCGACCCCTCGGCGCTGGCCGCTGTCTTCGCTTCGCACCAGGACCCGGATACCTGCTCCTCGCTGGCGCTCTGGCTCGAATTCAATCCCGCCATGCGCTGCCATGTCAGCTGGTTGTGGAGCGGCTTCATCCCGCATTTTGGCGGGAACGCCGATACCTTCGTCAGCATTCCCGACGAAGGTGCCGATCTATCCCTGAACGGTCTGACCCTGCGCGCGGTGCCGGCGCACTACCTGCACTCGTCGGGAAACTTCCATATTTACGACAAGGTCGCCCGGGTGCTGTTTTCCGGAGACGTCGGTGCCGCTCTCCTGCCACCCGGCGAGGATGGGCTCTTCGTCGAACATTTCGACAAGCACATCCGCCATGCGGAAGGCTTCCATCGCCGCTGGATGGGCTCCAACGAGGCCAAGCGCCGGTGGTGCGAGCGTGTGGCCCAGTTGGAAATCGACATGCTCTGTCCGCAGCACGGGGCGATTTACCAGGGTGAAGATGTCCAGCGCTTCATCAACTGGTTTGATGAATTGCAGGTCGGGATCGTTAACGGCTGAATCTTTCCGGATTTGACGGTGGTCAAAGAGCATTCCCAGGGCATCCCGTGAGAATGGCTGCGACGGAACCCGCAGAGAGAACAAAACACATGACCACCATACGCAGCTTCATGACTGACGATCATCGCCGTTGCGATGATTTTTTCGCCGAGGCCGAGCAGGCCATCGGCAAGAACAATATTGCGGTTGCCCGCGCCGCCTTCGGGCATTTCCAGTCCTCCGTACTGGCGCATTTCGAATGCGAGGAAAAAACGCTCTTCCCGACGTTCGAAGCCAAGACCGGCATGAGCATGGGGCCGACCCAGGTGATGCGCATGGAGCACCAGCAGATGCGCGCCTTGCTCGACGATGCCAGGAGTGCCATCGAATCGGGCGATATCGACGATTATCTCGGCTTGGCCGAAACCTTGCTGATCATGATGCAGCAGCACAACATGAAGGAAGAGAACATTCTCTACCCGATGTGCGACCAGCATCTCTCGGCAGAATTGCCGGCTGTCCTCGAGCGGCTGGAAATGGAGCTGTGCGACGAATGAGCCACCCGAAGACCCCGCATGTCGTGGACGCCCGCTACATGGAGCCGCCCGGCCCCTTCGTGGCAACCATGGAAATGCTCGATACCTTGAAGGAGGGCGAAAAGATGCTGCTTCTCCTCTACCGCGAGCCGCATCCGCTCTACAAGGTGCTGCGCCAGAACGGTCATGACTACGAAACCGAACTGCTGCCCGACGGCACCTTCGAAATCCTGATTTCGCGCTGACCGGGTATCGGCTGCTTTCACGCTGCAACGATGCAAGCCTTGCTGTCCTTTGAAAACGCACCGCCTTTCGCGGCGCCGTTGCGTTTCTTCCTGACCGCCCCGTTGTTCGCCGTCCTGGCCGGCCTGCTGCTGGCCTGGAACGGCCCGCAGCTCATGGCTTCGCGCTGGATGCCCGGCGCGCTGGCGGCCACCCATCTGGTCACGGTGGGTTTCATGCTGCAGGTCATGTTGGGCGCCCTGATCCAGATTCTGCCCGTCGTTGCCGGTGCCAACCTCCGGCATCCGCTGCGCGTGGCCCGCATCGTTCATATCGGGCTAAGTGGCGGAGGGGGGCTGCTGGCCGCCGGTTTTCTGGCCGCCATCCCGTGGCTGCTGAGTACTGCCGCGCTGCTGCTGGGGATCACCCTGCTGTATTTCCTGGTGGTATGCGTCCAAGCGCTGGCCAGCGTGCCCTCAACCAGCCCGACCATACGCGGCCTCAAGCTGGCTCTCGTCGGGTTGGCCGCTGTGGTCGGGCTCGGCATGTTGCTGGCCTTTGAATTGGCCTACGGCTGGTCGCTTCCGCTTGCAGCGCTGGTCGATCTCCATGCCGGCTGGGGGCTGGGGGGCTGGGCCGGGATATTGCTCGTCGCGATGGCCTACGTCGTCGTACCGATGTTTCAGCTGACCCCGGGCTACCCGGCGCGGCCCAGCTGGTGGTTCCCGGTGGCCATGCTCCTCCTGTTGCTGCTGTGGAGCGGCGGCGTGCTGGGAAGCGTGGAATGGCTGGTGCAGTTGAGCCAGGGGCTGGCGGCGCTTGCCGGTATCGCCTTCTGCGTCCTGACGCTGCGCTTGCAGGGAAAGCGACGCCGGGCGCGGGCCGATGCCACCTACCGCTATTGGCAGCTCGGTCTGACGGCGAGCGTGGCTGCCTTGCTCATGTTGCTGGTTTCAGTGCTTTGGCCGGCGGCCAGCGAACTGGATGGATGGACGATCGGTTTCGGCATCCTGATTATCGTCGGCGGTTTCCTGTCTTTTATTACCGGCATGCTCTACAAGATTTCCGCTTTTCTCACCTGGCTGCATTTGCAGAATTTTGGCCAGGCAAAAATACCGGCCCCGGCCATGAACAAGATTTTGTCGGATACCGATTGCCAGCGGCAGATGGTTGCCCATGCCGTGGCGCTGGCCTTGTTGCTGGCGGCGGTGATCGTGCCCGACTGGCTGGCCAGGCCGGCCGGTCTGGCCTTCGCGCTGGCCAATGGCTGGCTGTTCTGGAACCTGGCCTGCGCCGTCCGGCGTTATCGCCGGGCGCAGGCCGATATGGCGGAAAAGCTGGCAGCGTTATGAGCTATCTGGCAATCAAGCACCTGCATGTGACCTGTGTCATGCTCAGCGGCCTGGGTTTCTGTCTGCGCGGTATCTGGATGATGCGCGAATCGCCGTTGGCCAGTCATCGCCTGGCTCGGGTATTGCCGCATGTGATCGATACGCTGCTCCTCACGAGCGCGCTGACCCTGGTCTGGATGAGCGGCCAGTACCCTTTCGTCAACGGCTGGCTCACTGCCAAGCTGTTCGGGCTCGTCGCCTACATCCTGCTCGGCACGATGGCGCTCAGGCGCGGCCGGACCCGCGCGCTGCGAACGCGCTATTTCGTCCTTGCGCTGGCCGCCTACGCCTACATCGTCGGCGTTGCGCTGTCGCGCAATCCACTGATCCTGTTTTGAACGGTACCGCCCCGAGCAACAGGGCGGCACATCGCTTACATCCGCCCCAGCTTGCGGTGCAGGGTGTTGCGGCTGATTCCCAATTGGCGGGCGGCCGAGGAGATATTGCCGCCCGCGGCTTCCAGCGCGCGCATCGCCGCCTGTCGACTGATCGCGTCGAGACTGTTCGGACCGTCGGGCGGCGCGGCGGCCCATGGGTCGTGGGCTGTGGGGGCGGCACTCCGGGCGAACGGCGAGGTCTCGAACAATTCCTCGGGGAGGTGGGTTTCGGTGATCAGGGTTTCGTCGTCGTCGAGCAGGGCGATGGCGACCCGGATCACGTTGAACAGCTGGCGGATGTTGCCCGGCCAGGCATAGCCCTCGATGGCCTGGAGCGCACTTTCCGAGAAACGTACCGGCGCGGAACGCGATGCGGTTTCGGCGGCAGCCAGCTTGTTGACCAGGGTGCGAATGTCGGTGCGCTCGCGCAAGGCGGGCAGGGTGACACTCATGCCGTTGAGGCGGTAGTAAAGATCCTCGCGGAAGGTGCCGCGGGCGACTTCTTCGCGCAGTTTGCGGTGAGTGGCGCAGACCAGTGAAATGTCGACCTGGATCGAACGGGTGCTGCCCAGCGGCGTCACGCAGCGCTCCTGCAGGACACGCAGCAGACGGGCCTGCAGATTGAGCGGCATGTCGCCGATTTCGTCGAGGAACAGCGTGCCGCCATGGGCTTGCTGAATCTTGCCTGGCGCACCTTCCTTGCGGGCGCCGGTAAAGGCGCCGCCTTGGTAACCGAATAGCTCGGATTCGATCAGCGACTCGGGAATGGAGGCACAGTTGAGCGCCACGAAGGGGGCGTCGCGGCGCGGTCCGCTGTTGTGGAAGGCCTTGGCGAACATTTCCTTGCCGGCGCCGGATTCGCCCTGGATCAGGATCGGGATGTCGCGGTCGAGCATGCGGCGGGCGCGGTCGATGGCGGCCTGGAGACGAAGGTCGCCGGTGTTCAGGGTGTCGAGTGTCAGCTTGGGCGTGCAGCCGCTCTCCGGCCGGCGGGTGGGGCGCACCGGCGGCAGCTCGTCATAGACGCGCCCGGCCACGCTCTGCGGCGGCAATTGCCCGCGCAACTGGAGGTGGAAGGTTTTGCCACTGACGTTGATTTCGCAGGTGGACTGCGGATTATGTCGCAGACGGTCGACGAGGGCGGCGAGATTGCTTTCGAAGACCATGGAGAAGTCGCGGCGCACCGCATCGACTTGGCGGATGCCCAGCAAATCGAGGCCGGTGCGGTTGATGGCCAGCACCTGACCATCCGGGGAGACGGCGGCCATGCCTTCCTTGGGGCTGCCGAGATAGTCGGCCCGGCCGTGGAAGCAGACCAGGATGTCGCGGGCATGCGCTGTTTCGAAGACGCGCTTTTCGACAATGGCTGACGACAGCCGGACAAGGCCCAGGGTATGGCGCTGATGGCTGCGGTAATCGCCGGAAATGTCGAGTACGCCGATCAATCGGCCATCCGGTCCGAAGATCGGACTGGCGCAACAGGTCAGGAAACCATTGTTTTCGAGAAAGTGTTCGCTGCCCAGCACGGCAAGCGAGGTCTCCTCGGAGAGCGCCGTACCGATGGCATTGGTGCCGCGCAGGTTTTCGTCCCACGAGGCGCCGGCGAGCAGGGCGACGCGGTCGGCACGGCTGACGAAATCGGGATCGCCGACCGTTTCCAGCAGCAAGCCGTTCGAGTCCGCCAGGATGACCATGCTGCCCGAATCGCGGATCTGCTCGAAGACATGTTCCATGATCGAGCGTCCCTGGGTGAGCAGGAGTCGGTTGCGCTCCTGTTCCGTTTTCAGCGCCACGCGATCCATGGCATCCATGGCCGGGGCGTAGTTCGAGTCGCCCAGCCCGAAGCGGCGACAGCGCTCCCAGGAGCGCAGGATGACCGGGTCGACCAGCCCGTCAGGCAGGTCGCCCTGATCGAAAAATAATTGCCTTGCCTGCTGCAGACGCTGGTCGTGCGCGTCGGGCAGTCGTTGAATTTGTCCCATCTCTCCTCCGGATGCTCCAGACTTTTTTATTGTGTTGTTGCAAAACGTAACAGTTGCACTTTTTATCAGCAATGCGGCGAGCAGTGCGTACCCTCTTTGAGCAAGCGGCGTGCCAGACGTTCATGCAATTGCGCATTTTCTCCGAATTTTGTCGACAAGGGCGAACCGTCGGACTTGGCCTGTCGTGAAGCGATGCCTGGCACAGGGTTTGCAGAAGGGGAGGTACTACGGCAGTAACCAGACCTCAATCAAGGAGACAATGTGAAACACGCTTCCCGTAATCTCTGCGCCCTTGTCGCAGCCTTGTCCATCGGCATTGCAGCCCCCCGTGTGTTCGCCCACGGCGATGTCGTGCCGCAGGCGGTCGATACGACCGGCCTGAAGAGTCTCGGCGCCGACTTCCAACCGGCCAACCCGTATCGCAAGGACAAGACCGCCATCCGCATCGGCGACTCCGCCTACAACCAGAATTGTGCCCGCTGCCACGGCCTGGGCGCCGTTTCCGGCGGCATCGCGCCGGATCTGCGCTACTTGCCGCTCGGCGACGAGGGAGACGAGGTTTTCCTGGCGCGCATCCGCAAGGGCTCGGTTCGCGACGGCCGGGTTTACATGCCGCCCTTCGAAGGCATCCTCTCGCAGGAAGCGATGTGGGCCATCCGCACCTGGCTGGAAACTGTCCATGAAGACTGATCGCCGTCTTTGGCTGAAGGCATGCGCCGTCCTGCCCCTCGCCGCTTGCCTGCCGGCTGTCGCGGATACACTGGATTCGGTCCGCCAGCGCGGCCGCCTGCGGGTGGCTGTCTATAACGACTTTCCGCCGTACTCGATGGCGGGCGGCAAGGGGATCGACGCCGACATCGCCCGCGCGATTGCCGCCAAGCTGGGGGTGACTGCCGAGATAGTCGGCTACAACGCCGACGAGGACATGAGCGACGACCTGCGTAACATGGTCTGGAAGGGGCACTATCTCGGCGCCCAGCCTTCCGACGTGATGATGCACGTGCCGGTCGACGAGTACCTGGCGCGCGCCAACGACAAGGTGCGGATCTTCGGCGCCTACCATCGCGAAACCCTTGCCCTGGCGCGCAGTCCGGAGCGCATTCCGAAACCGCCGTCAGGCTCTGCCGCCGTGGCGCTGGAGGTGTTCACCCGCGAGAAGATCGGCGTCGAGACGACATCCCTGGCCGATTCCTTCCTGCTGTCGGTACTCAACGGCCGCCTGCGCGACAATGTCGTGCACTTCAAGACCGTGGCCGAAGCGGCCCGGGCCATGACCGAGGGCCGCGTTTCCGCCGTGCTCGCCCAGCGTGCCGAGCTGGAGGCGGCGCTGCAGGGGCAGACCCGAATGGTCATCGATACGCCGCATCTGCCTGAATTGAAGATGGATGGCTGGCCACTGGGCATGGCCGTCAAGGTCGAGGACCAGGCGCTGGCCGAAGCCATCGGCGCCGCCCTGGCCGAGCTCAAGCGCGATGGCAGCATCGCCGCGATCTTCAAGCGTTACGGCATTTCCCACCAACCGGCCTGAGTCTCCCCATGCGATCTGCTTCCCTTCTTTGCGCGGCCCTGCTGGCCATCTTCGGCGGGCCGGCCATGGCCGGCCCACTGGCCTATGTGCCCAACGAAAAATCGGCCACGGTCAGCGTCATCGATACCGCCACCGACCAGCGCCTGCGCGACATTCCGGTCGGCGAGCGGCCGCGCGGCATCGCTGTCGGGAGCGGGCGGCTCTATCTGACCGACGGCAAGACAGGTAGCCTGCTGATCGTCGATACAGTGGAAGGCAAGCTCCTCAAAACCGTACGCATCGGCGATTCGCCCGAGGGCGTCAGCCTTTCGCCCGATGGCAGGATGCTGGCGGTGGCTGTCGAGGACGATAACAGCGTTGCCTTGCTGAGTGCGAGCGATGGCCGTCAGTCGGCCCGCATCAAGGTGCAGGGGAAAAACCCGGAACACGCGGTGTTCAGTCCCGACGGTCGCTGGCTCTACGTCAGCGCCGAGGAGGCCGAGCAGGTCGACGTGATCGATGTCGTCGGCCGCAAGCAGGTCGCCAGCATTCCGGTCGGCAAGCGTCCGCGTGGCATCGGTTTCCTGCCGGATGGCAGTCGCGCCTACGTCGCCAGCGAGCTGGCCGGCAAGGTGTACGCCATCGACGTGCGGCAGCGCCGGGTGGTGGCGGAGATCGCGGCTGGGCAGTACCCGAACGGTATCGCCATCCATCCCGACGGCCGGCGGGTGTTCGTTTCCAATGGCCGCGATCCCTCGGTGATGGCTATCGACGTCGCCAGCAACACGGTCGTCGCCAGCATCGAGGTCGGCAAGCGGCCGTGGAACATGGCGCTAACTCCCGACGGCAGCAAGCTGTATGTCGCCAACGGCCGTTCCGGCACGGTGTCGGTGATCGATACCGCCGACCTGAAGAAGCGCGTCGACATCGAAGTCGGTGAATTGCCCTGGGGAGTGAGCATCCAATGAACGTCCAACGCTATACCCTGCCGGCTATCCTGCTTCACTGGGGGCAGGCGGTCATCATCGTCTGGCTGCTCTGGCTGGGGTGGACCATGGTCGACCTGCCCAAGGGGGCAGAGCGCAGCGCCGCTTACGGTTTGCACAAGTCGCTCGGCCTGCTGGCCATGGGGTTGGTCATCGTGCGCCTGCTGTGGCGCGCCAGGCACCCAGCCCCGGCTTCGCTGGCTGTCGGCAACGAAGCCCGGCTGGCGACGGCGGTGCACCATTTGCTCTATGTTTTCCTGGTGTGCGCCCCGATCATGGGCTACCTGGCCTCGTCCTTCACGCAATACCCACTCAAATTCTTTGGTCTTGAAGTGCCTAAGCTGGGTTGGCCGGATGAGGGCTTGAATGGAACCTTCAAGTTATTGCACGTACTATTCGTGTGGAGCGGGGCAGCCTTGATCGCCTTGCACATTGCCGGCGCGATCAAGCACGCCTTGCTCCGGGATGGCATGGTTGCTCGCATGCTGCCTGAAGTGTTCAGAAAATGAACAACATGCTCCATGTTGGAGCATGTTGTACTCACGAAAGTAATGGCAGCTTCGCCTTGTAATTCTCCGGGGAAGAAGAAAGCCACCTTTGCGGTGGTTTTTTTTCGGGGGCCACGGGCGCGAAGTCTTGGCGGAGCGCCTTGGGGGATAGGCAATGCTCGCTTGCCATTCGCGTGTTTGCGCGGGCGGGAAGCACGATGACGATCACTGCTTCGGCATCGAAGAGATTGGGTGGCGGAGGCTTGCGGATGATCTCGGCTGCCGCGTAGTCCCGGTATCCGCAGGTCCACCAGGGGCGGGGCGAAGCGCCGCTTGCCGGTCGCCGGGATGATTTCCTCCGGAATCATGCGGTTGATCGATTTGCCATTCTCGGGCTGGATGGACAGCGCAGTTGGCGGCCGAACAAAAAACCGGGCATTGAGCCCGGTTTTCGTGGTTTCACATCCGATGGCTTGCGGCCATTCTGCATGGGAGGGTGCTGTTCTCCCTGGGCGCCCTGAAACCGGGACGCTGGCCAGCTTGGGCTTGGCTCAGTCAAGTGCAAGAATCCACTGGACGGCAGCCTTGAGATCGTCGTCGCCGATCTTGTCGGCCGGATGCGGGATCATCGGAATTTCGCCCCAGTTGCCCTTGCCGCCTTCGCGAACCTTGGCGAAGAGCATGGCGGGCGCCTTGGCGTCGCCCTTGTATTTGGCCGCGACTTCCTTGTAGGCCGGTCCGACCCGCTTCTGGTCGACGGCATGGCAGGCCACGCAGCGGGCCTTCTTGACGATGGCTTCCGAGGCCTGCGCGGACGGCGTGGCGATCAGGACGGCCGCTGCGGCAAAGCCAAGCAGCAGCGCGTTTTGCAGTTGCTGATTCATGAATGTTTCCTTGAGTTAAACGAGCCCGGCGGCCTGCAGTTCGGCCCATTCGGGGTCCGTGAACAGCCGGGAGTGGGTGTGGAAAGCCTTGCCGGTATTGCCTTCGAGCGAGAAGGCGCCGCCCGAGCCGTCGATCACGTCGATGATCAGTTGCGTGTGCTTCCAGTACTCGTACTGCGAGGCACTGATGTAGAAGGGCACGCCGCCGATGTCGCCCAGGTGGACATCGTAGGGCCCGATGGTCAGGTCGGTGGGCAGGTAGCAGTTGGCGGCGCTGTTGTCGCAACAGCCGCCGGACTGGTGGAACATCAGTTCCGGTCCGTACTGTTGTTTCAGGGTGGCGATCAGTTCCAGCGTGGCCGGGGTGGCGATGACGCGGTCAACCATGTTCTTCTCCCAAAAACGAAGCCGAAAAAGGGGGGCGGTCGCCCGCCCCGTAAAATTGCCCGCAAAACAAAGGGCGAGTGGAGGAGATGCCTCTAAGGCGCCGCCCAGTCGCCGCCATGCCCCGGGATAAGGGCGTGGTAGCCGGGCGGCGCCGAATTGCTTGCTTAGAAGAAGCCCAGCTTGTTCTCGGAGTAGGAGACGAGCAGGTTCTTGGTTTGCTGGTAGTGGTCGAGCATGACCTTGTGGGTCTCGCGACCGATACCGGACTCCTTGTAGCCGCCGAAGGCAGCGTGCGCCGGGTAGGCGTGGTAGCAGTTGGTCCATACGCGGCCGGCCTGGATGGCGCGGCCCATGCGGTAGGCAACGTTGCCGTTGCGGCTCCACACGCCGGCACCGAGGCCGTAGATGGTGTCGTTGGCGATGGCCAGGGCTTCGGCTTCGTCCTTGAAGGTGGTCACGGCGAGCACCGGCCCGAAGATTTCCTCCTGGAAGATGCGCATCTTGTTGTGGCCCTTGAACAGGGTCGGCTGGATGTAGAAGCCGCCTTCGATGTCACCGCCGAGGTGGGCGCGGTCGCCGCCGATCAGGCATTCGGCGCCTTCGTCCTTGCCGAGTTGCAGGTAGGACTGGATCTTGGTCATCTGTTCCTGCGAAGCCTGGGCGCCCATCATGGTGTCGGTATCGAGCGGAGAGCCCTGCTTGATCGCGGCGACACGCTTGAGGCAGCGTTCCATGAACTTGTCGTAGATCGATTCCTGGATCAGCGCGCGGCTCGGGCAGGTACACACTTCGCCCTGGTTGAAGGCGAACAGCACCAGGCCTTCGATGGCCTTGTCGAGGAAGGCGTCATCCTTGTCCATGACGTCGGCGAAGAAGATGTTGGGCGACTTGCCGCCGAGTTCCAGGGTGGCCGGGATCAGGTTGTTGGCGGCGGCCTGGGCGATGACGCGGCCGGTGGAGGTCGAGCCGGTGAAGGCGATCTTGGCGATGCGCTTGCTGGTGGCGAGCGGCATGCCGGCTTCGCGGCCGAAACCGTTGACGACGTTGAGTACGCCGGCCGGCAGCAGGTCGGCGATCAGTTCCATCATGATCAGGATGGAGATCGGGGTCGATTCGGCCGGCTTGAGCACGACGCAGTTGCCGGCGCCGATGGCGGGAGCCAGCTTCCAGGCGGCCATCAGGATCGGGAAGTTCCAGGGGATGATCTGGCCGACGACGCCGAGCGGCTCATGGATGTGGTAAGCCATGGTGTTCTCGTCGATTTCCGAGATGCCGCCTTCCTGCGAACGCAGGCAGCCGGCGAAGTAGCGGAAGTGGTCGACGGCGAGCGGGATGTCGGCGTTCAGGGTTTCGCGGATCGGCTTGCCGTTATCGACGGTCTCGGCGTAGGCCAGCAATTCCAGGTTGGCCTCGATGCGGTCGGCGATCTTGAGCAGGATGTTGGAACGGGTCGTCGCGTCGGTCTTGCCCCACTTCGGGAAGGCCGCGTGGGCGGCGTCCAGCGCCAGCTCGATATCCTCGGCGGAGGAGCGGGCAACCTTGGTGTAGGGCTTGCCGTTGACCGGGGTGACCACGTCGAAGTACTGACCCTTGACCGGGGCCACCCACTTGCCGCCGATGAAGTTTTCGTAACGATCCTTGTAGGCGATCTTGGCGCCGGCGGTACCGGGGGCTGCATAAATCATGGTTGTCTCCTGTTTTCTGAATGGGAGTTGCGAACGGTTAACTCAAAGCCGGCAGATTTGTCTTGCGGGACTATGTATCTGCGATGACTTGTGCCAGTTAAGGCGCATGGGGCATGCCAACCGTGCGGTGCATGCCCGATTGCGAAAAATAGATATATTTTTCATGTGCTTGCGGATTGGCTGGCTTGAATATTCCGGCCGGGCATTGTTCGTCATCTGTTGCTTGGTGGAGCAATTGTTTCGAAATGGAGCATTTGCCATGCGGGCCGTGCATTTGCATATATTTGTGATTCTTGTTGCATTGATCCCGGCCCGGTGAGAGCATGTCATTTGTTTATCAAGTCCGTGCAACGAGCATAAAAAGGATCTGCTCATGAACTGCTGGCGTGCCGGGGTTCGCGTCGTTCGCGACGGAGGGTTGAAACTCCGGTTGTGGATGCTGGCGCTGCTGCCCATGGCGGCGCTTCCCGTGTTGGCGGCACTCCTGATTCTTGTCGGCAACTACTCGGGCGAGCGTTTGCTGCAAAGCAAGGTGCAGGCAGACCTGGCGGTTACCCACGACCATCTGCTGCATATCCGGAACGAGGCGCTGGCCGCCCTGACCTCGCTCGCGCATTCACCGAGGATACTGGGCCTGGCGGAAGGCAAGGGCAGCGATATTCTGCTGGGCGAGGTACTGGCGTCGCGTCAGGAAAACATTGGGTTGGATTTTCTCGCGGTGCTCGACGGCGATGGCAAGGTCGTCGGCGCCAGCGAAGGCTTCCAGGCGGGCGAACCCTATGTTGATATTCCGCTCGTCCGCGATGCGATTTCCGGAGGCGGCCGCCTTTCCGGGCTCGAAGTGGTGTCCGCGGACATCTTGGGCCGGCTCTCCGCAGGGCTTCCCGCGCGTGCCCGGCTGGAGCTGATCGATACGCCGCTGGCGACGCCGAGCGCCGCCGTCGCTGAGTCGCGGGGGCTGCTCGTTGTTGGTGCGGCACCCATGCCGGACGCCTCGGGCAAGCGTCGATTCACCGTTGTAGGGGGCTTTTTGCTCAACCGGAATGACGATTTCGTCGACTATCTGGCAAGAATAGGCTCCGCTGGGCAGTTGCGCAGCATGGGCGTTTCGGAAACCGTGACCCTGTTCCTCGGCGATGTGCGTATCGCCACGACGGTGACTGCTCAGGATGGAGAGCGGGCGCTGGGAACGCGGGTATCCCAGGCCGTCAAGGAGCACGTGCTTGAGCGGGGCGAGCCCTGGTTGAGTCGCGCATTCGTCGTCAACCATTGGGCGATTACCGCCTACGATCCCGTTCTGGATTACTCGGGCGAGCGCATCGGCATGCTCTACGTCGGTATCCCGGAAGCGCCGTTCACGGCCTTCCGCTGGAAGGCGCTGGGGGCACTGGTCTTGCTGCTTGCCGCGATTTCCCTGCTTGCGACTCTGATCAGCTGGCGCTTGGCGCGCGGCATCATCACGCCCCTGGGGCGCCTCGAGTCGGCCATGCGCGCCGTTCACGAAGGGAGGCTGTCGGCACGGGTCGGCGGCATGCCTGGGGACAATGAGCTGGTGCGTCTTGGTGCCTTGTTCGATCAATTGCTCGACACCATCGGCCGGCAGACTTCCGACTTGCGTCGTTGGGGCGAGGATCTTGACGAAAAGGTGGCGCAGCGGACACGCGATCTGGCGGCGGCCAACGAGCAACTCGCCGCTGCCCGCCAAGTCGCCGAAGACGCGAATGCGACCAAGAGCGCCTTCCTGGCGAACATGAGCCACGAAATACGCACGCCGCTGAACGCCATTACCGGCATGGTGCACCTGTTGCGCAGGGAACCCCTGCCCGAGACCGCGCAGAACAAGCTGACCGCTGTCGAGACCGCCAGCCTGCATCTGCTCGAAATCATCAGCGCGATTCTCGATTTATCGAAAATCGAAGCCGGGAAGCTGAGTCTGGAGGTTGTGGCATTCGACCTGAACGAACTCGTTGGAAACATCATGAGTATTTTTACCGCCCAGGCAAAGGCCAAGCGTCTGGCCCTCGTTTCGGATGTCGTGCTCGATCATTCCCGGGTGATGGGCGACCCGACGCGGATCAAGCAGATCGTGATGAACTTTGTCTCCAATGCGATCAAGTTCACGGATCAGGGCGGGATTACCCTGCATGTGCGCGCGCAGCCGGATGGCGAGCAGACGGTTAGCGTCCGCATCGAGGTTCGCGATAGCGGGATGGGCATCGCGCCGGCAGCCTTGGCGCGGCTGTTCGGTTCGTTCGAGCAAGCCGACAACTCGATCACCCGCAAGTATGGCGGGACCGGTCTCGGACTGGCCATCTCCCGGAAGCTCGCGATGTTGATGGGCGGGCAGGTCGGTGTCGACAGCACGCCGGGGGAGGGAAGCACGTTCTGGTTTGCCGTTTCCCTCGCCAAGTCGTTCCGGAACACCAACGACGAATCGCTTTCCGATACCCGGCTGGCGCGAGAAAAGCTGAAAACGGCTTACGCCGGAGCGCATCTCCTGCTGGTCGATGACGAAATCATCAATCGCGAGATATCGCTGGAGCTGCTGAGCGATCTGAACCTGCAAATCGATACGGCGGCCGATGGGGAAGAAGCCGTCGCACTTGCCATCGGCAATCGCTACGACCTGATCCTGATGGACATGCAGATGCCGCGCATGGATGGATTGGAGGCGACGCGCCAGATTCGGCGGAGTTTGGCCGACGGCTGTCCGCCCATTCTGGCGATGACGGCCAACGCCTTCCTGGAGGACAAGGCGCGCTGCCTGGAGGCCGGGATGAGCGACTTCATCAGCAAGCCGGTCGATCCCGAGCTTCTTTTCAAGGTTCTGTTGAGGTGGCTTTCGGATGGGAGGATGAAGGCCGGAGGGGCGGTGCAGGATCGCGTGCCGAACTGATCGGGAACCTTGCCCTTTGTGCCTGGCTGATTCTTCCCTTAAACACGATCTACCGGGATACGGCCGGTAGCACCCGGCTTCACATCGCCTCGAGCAGGCGATTGACGTAGTGAAGCACTTCTGCGGCATCGAGAATGGACATGTGATCCTCGTTGAAGCCGCGGAT
>CAMKYP010000034.1 GCA_946477505.1 uncultured Dechloromonas sp.
CGGCCACACCTTCAACCTGATCAAGATGTACCGCAACGGGACGATGGAAACGAAGGATAGCGAGCTGAACGGCTTCTCGTTCATGAAGACCTCGTGCATGCACTGCGCCGACCCGTCCTGCGTCTCGGCCTGCCCGGTGTCGGCGATGACCAAGGATCCGGTCACCGGCGTCGTCGGCTACGACGCCGACGCCTGCATCGGCTGCCGCTACTGCGTTGCCGCCTGCCCGTTCGGCATCCCCAAGTACCAGTACGACTCGCCGACCGGCAAGATCGGCAAGTGCGAGCTGTGCCGGCATCGCCACAAGGATGGCCATTATTCGGCCTGTGCCGAAGTTTGCCCGACGGGCGCCACGCTGTTCGGCCGTACCGAGGATCTGCTGGCAGAAGCCAAGCGCCGCCTGGCGCTGAAGCCGGGCGAATGGACGAGCATTCCGCGCGGCCGCCTGCGCCATGCCGAGGAAAAAGTGCTGGTCGGCGGCGAAGACGGCAAGGGGCGGAAGCATCGCCATGGCTGGCGCGACGAGCCGGACCAGAGTTACCAGGCACAGGTCGGCCACTACCTGCAGCACGTCTATGGCGAGCAGGAATATGGTGGCACGCAGGTGCTCAAGCTGTCGGCGGTGAATTTCCAGAAGGTCGGCATGCCTGACCTGCCGCCGAAATCCTCGGCCGCCACGTCGGAAACCATCCAGCACACGCTGTACGGCGGCCTGATGATGCCGATCGCCGTGCTCGCCGGCCTGACCTGGGTCGCCAAGCGCAATGTGGTGCCGGAAGACGATAACGAGAAGGGAGGGCAGTCATGAGCGCCCATCATCCCGCCGCCCCGGTCGGCGGCAAGTTGTTCAACTTGCCGGTGATGATCTGCAGCCTGCTGATCGCCGCGATGATCGCCGTGCTTTTCGTCCGGTTCATTTTCGGGCTGGGGGCGGTCACCAACCTCAATGACGGCTACCCGTGGGGCATCTGGGTGGTGTTCGACGTGGTCATCGGTTCGGCCTTCGCCTGCGGCGGCTTTTCGGTAGCCATGCTGGTCTACATCTTCAATCGTGGCCAGTATCACCCGATGGTGCGTCCGGCACTGCTGGCCTCGCTGTTCGGCTATACGCTGGCCGGCGTCGGCGTGCTGTTCGACCTCGGCCGCTGGTGGAATTTCTGGCACATCCTGTGGCCGGGCTACGCCAATCCCAATTCGGTGATGTTCGAGGTGGCGGTCTGCATCTCGGCCTATATCACCGTGATGTGGATCGAGTTCTCACCGGTCTTCATGGAGCAGTGGGGCTTGAAGGTGCAGAAGAAGAAACTGGAAAAGGTGTTGTTCTTCTTCATCGCCCTCGGCACCTTGCTGCCGATGATGCACCAGTCTTCGCTCGGCACGCTGCTCGTGGTCATGGGGCCGCAGGTCAATCCATTGTGGCAGACGCCGGCCGTGCCGCTGCTCTACCTGCTGTCGGCGGTGACCATCGGCTACGGCATCGTGCTCTTCGAGTCCTGCGTGGCGTCGTCGGCCTACCGTCGTGAAATCGAGCTGCACCTGCTGCAGCCCATGGCCAAGATCATGCTCGGCCTGTTGTCGGTTTTCCTGGTGGTCCGCTTCGGCGATCTGGTTGTGCGTGGGGCCTTGGGCCACGCGCTGAAGCCGAGCCTGGAAGCTTTCTTTTTCTGGCTGGAAATCGGCTGCTTCTCGCTGCCTTATCTGCTGGTCGGTACCCACGACGCACGCCGTAACCCGGCCCGGCTGTTCCTGGCCGGCTGCGCCATCATGATGGGTGGCATCCTGCTGCGCGTGAATGGTTTCCTGATTGGCTACGACACCGGCCTGGGCGTGGATCACGGCTGGAACTATTTCCCGAGCATCGCCGAAATGCTGGTCACCATCGGCATGTTCGCGCTCGAAGTGCTCGGTTACATCATCATCACCCGCCGCTTCCCGGTTCTGCCCCGGGAAAGCGCGGCACACTGAATTCAGGGATAGGAGAACAACATGAACAAACGTGTCACCATCGACCCGGTTACCCGCATTGAGGGCCACCTGCGCGTCGACGTCGAAGTGGACGGCGGCCGCGTCAAGAAGGCCTGGGCTTCGGGCCAGATGTGGCGGGGGGTTGAGAACATCCTGATCGGCCGCGACCCGCGCGACGCCTGGGCGATCACCCAGCGCATCTGCGGCGTATGCACCACCGTGCATGCCATGGCTTCAGTGCGCGCCGTCGAGAACGCGCTGCAGCTGGAAATTCCGGTCAACGCCCAGTACATCCGCAACATGATCATGCTGGCCCATGCCGTGCATGACCACATCGTCCATTTCTACCACCTGTCGGCACTCGACTGGGTCGACGTGGTCAGCGCGCTGAAGGCGGACCCAGCCAAGACGGCAAGCCTGGCGGAAAGCCTGTCCAACTGGAGCGGCAATTCCAAGGCCGAGTTCGTCAAGGTGCAGGAGCGCCTGAAGGGATTCGTCGGTACCGGCCAGCTCGGCATCTTCACCAACGGCTACTGGGGCCACCCGGCCATGAAGCTGACGCCGGAAGGGAACCTGCTCGCCGTGTCGCATTACCTGCAGGCGCTGGAAGTGCAGCGCTATGCGAGCAAGATCGTTTCCGTGCTCGGCTCCAAGTCGCCGCACATCCAGAACGTCGCGGTCGGCGGCGTGGCCAACCCGCTGTCGGTCGATTCGCAGTCGGTGCTGACCATCGAGCGCCTGCTGGCGATCAAGGAATGGATGCTCAAGCTGGAAGACTTCGTCAAGAATGTCTACCTGATCGACGTCGGCGCCATCGGCGGGTTCTATGCCGACTGGACCAAGCATGGCCGCGGCATCACCGATTACCTGTGCGTGCCGGACATTCCCCTGGACGGCAAGGGGACGCAGTTTGCCCTGCCCGGTGGCTACATCGAAGGTGGCAAGCTGGAAAGCTACAAGCCGATCACCAGCTTCAACGACAAGTATTTCACTGACGGCGTTTCGGAGGCGATCAAGCACTCCTGGTACGACTACAGCGGCGGCAACGACAAGTCGCTGCATCCGTACAAGGGGGAAACCACGCCGAACTACACCGATTTCCAGGACGATGGCAAATATAGCTGGCTCAAGTCGCCGACCTTCTACGGCAAGGCGATGCAGGTCGGGCCGCTGCCGCGCGTGCTCAACATGCTGGCCGCCGGCCACGAGCCGACCAAGAAGTACGCCACGGCAGCACTCGACCTCGTCTCCAAGGTGGCCGGCGCCAAGGTGGGCGTCGAGGCGCTGCATTCGACCATCGGCCGTCATGCGGCGCGTGCCGTCGGCTGCGCGGTACAGGTCGACGAGCTGATCAACCAGTGGGATCTGCTGCTCGCCAACATGGCCAAGGGCGACCTGAAGACCTTCAACAAGCCGGTCTTCCCCAAGGGCGAGCAGATGGGGGTTGGCTTCCACGAGGCGCCGCGCGGCGTGCTGTCGCACTGGATCGTCATCGAATCCGGCAAGATCAAGAACTACCAGTGCGTCGTGCCGACGACCTGGAATGCCGCGCCGCGCAACGAGAAGGATCAGCCGGGTGCGTACGAGGCCTGCCTGCTCGACAACCCGGTGGCCGATCCCGAGAAGCCGCTGGAAGTGCTGCGCACGGTGCATTCCTTCGATCCCTGCCTGGCCTGCGCTGTGCATGTGGTCGATCAGGAGAACAACCCGGTCGTCACCGTGAAGGCGGCTTGATCGACAACAAACCAACTCTGCGTTTGGGGCGCGACAATGCTCGCGCCCTCTTTTTTGGATAGCAACATGCGCATCGTCGTACTCGGTATCGGCAACATTCTTCTCACCGACGAAGGTGTCGGCGTACGGACCATCGAAGCCCTGGAACGCGACTACGTGCTGCCGCCCGAGGTGGAGGTCATCGACGGCGGCACCTGTGGCATGGAAATGCTGGAGCAGCTGGAAAACCTCGACGGCCTGATCGTCGTCGATTGCGTGCGGGCCAAGCAGCCGCCGGCGACGCCGATCCTGCTCAAGGGCGAGGATGTGCCGGTCTTCTTCAAGACCAAGCTGTCGCCGCACCAGGTCAGCCTGTCCGACGTGCTGGCCAGCCTGGAATTCACTGGCCGGGCACCGAAATCGATCGCCATCGTCGGCATGCAGCCGGTGTCGATGTCGCTCGGGATGGAGTTGTCGCCGGAAGTCGAAGCCCGGGTTCCGGAGTTGGTGGCGATGACGGTGGCCGAACTGGCTGCCCTGGGCATCGCAGCGGAGGCACGCGACTGATGTGCCTGTCGATTCCGAAGCGCGTTGTCGAATGGGAAGGCAGCGGCGACAATGCCGGTGATTTCGCCTGGGTCGAGCGCGATGGCCAGCGCGAGCGCATCAACATGATGCTGATCGGGCCGCAGCCGGTTGGTAGCTGGGTGCTGACTTCGCTCGGCCTGGCCAAGGAGGTGGTCGAGGACGAGCAGCGGCTGTTGATCGAAGATGCGCTCTCGGCCCTGGCGGCGTCGCTCGAAGGCGATTTCGACCCGAGCCAGCACTTTCAGGATTTGAACCGACCGCATGACTGAACGCATTCGCCAACCCGCGCTGAAGCCACCTCCCATTCGCCCGGCTGTTCCGCGCGAAGACGACCCGACGGCTTTTCTCGAAGCCCACTATCGGCATGTGTGGGAAACGCGCATGCACGATTTGCCCTTCGTGAATACGGCCCTGTCCGTCGAAGCGATCGGCTTTCAACGCTTGGACGGTGATTGGCTGGGCGTGGTCATCACGCCCTGGTTTCTCAACCTGCTGCTGGTTTCCGGAGGCGGCGAACTATGGGGCGATATTCCAGCCGGCGAGCGGCGCTATCTGAGTCTGCCCTGCGGAACGATGCAGTTCATCGCCGACGACGATCCCGACATCGGGCCTTACCAGTATTGCCCGCTAATCGCGCCGGTCAGCAATCTGCCGGACATGGCAATGGCGCGCCATGTTGCGGTCGATGCGATCAAGACCGTTTTTTCGGTTCCGGCGACTGTGCCGGAAGCCGTGCCGCAAGCGCCTGTAGTCGAAAAAACCGAAGTCTCCCGCCGCGGCTTTTTCCGTCGTCTCGCCGGCAAGCGAAATTGAACGCGGCAGGTTAGACTCTGCCTTAATAAAAACGATATCGAGGAGCAACGCGGATGTGTCTCGCGATCCCCGCGCAGGTGGTCGAACTGCGCCCCGACGACAATGCCCTGGTCGATCTGGCCGGGGTCAAGAAGGAAATCTCGCTGGCCTTGCTCGAAGGTGTGGCGGTGGGCGACTACGTGATCGTCCATGTCGGCTATGCGCTGAACAAGCTGGACCCCGATGAGGCCGCCAGGACGCTCAAGCTGTTCGCCGAAATGGGCACGTTGACGCCCGATGGCGACGGCTTCACGGTCCACTGAGCCATGAAGTACATCGACGAATACCGCGACGGCGAGGTTGCGCAGACGCTGGCGGCCGCCATTCGCGCCGAGGCCGACCCGGCGCGCAGCTACCACTTCATGGAATTCTGTGGCGGCCATACCCACGCCATTTCGCGTTATGGCGTCTCCGATTTGCTGCCGGCCAACGTCAAGATGATCCATGGTCCCGGCTGCCCGGTCTGCGTGCTGCCCATCGGCCGTGTCGACCAGGCGATTCGCCTGGCGCTGGAGCAGGGCGTCACCTTGTGCACCTATGGTGACTGCCTGCGCGTGCCGGCTTCCGATGCCCTGTCGCTGATGAAGGCCAAGGCGAAGGGCGGCGACATCCGCATGGTCTATTCGAGCGCCGATGCGGTGGCGCTGGCGCAAAAGAACCCGGACAAGCAGGTCGTCTTCTTCGCCATCGGCTTCGAGACGACGACGCCGCCGACGGCGGTTGCGATCAAGCAGGCGGCGGCGCTCGGCCTGAAGAATTTTTCCGTACTGTGCTGCCACGTGCTCACCCCGTCGGCCATTTCCAGCATTCTCGAATCACCGGAAGTGCGCCAGTGGGGCACCGTGCCGCTCGACGGCTTCATCGGCCCGGCACACGTGTCGACGATCATCGGCAGTCGCCCCTATGAGTTCTTCGCCGAGGAATATCGCAAGCCGGTGGTCATTGCCGGTTTCGAGCCGCTCGACGTGATGCAGGCGATCAAGATGCTGATCCGTCAGGTCAACGAAGGCCGGGCCGAGGTCGAGAACGAATTCGCCCGCGCCGTCAGCCGCGACGGCAACCTCAAGGCGCAGCAACTGGTTGCCGAGGTGTTCGAGATGCGCAAGCATTTCGAGTGGCGCGGTTTGAACGTGCTTCCCTATTCCGCGCTGCGCATTCGCAGCCAGTTCGCCGAATTTGACGCCGAAAAGCGTTTTCCGCTCGGTTATGCCTCGGTTCCGGACCACAAGGCTTGCGAGTGCGGGGCGATCCTGCGCGGCGTCAAGCGGCCGCAAGACTGCAAGATCTTTGGGACGGTGTGTACGCCGGAGAATCCGGTTGGATCGTGCATGGTGTCGTCGGAGGGGGCTTGCGCGGCGCACTATACCTATGGGCGGTATAAGGATGTGGCCTGAGGTGGTTCTCTCGCTTGATGCGTGGGCGGGGTTTCAACTGCAGTTTTCCGCCTTGAGGGCGGGCGTACTTTCTTTTGCTTCGCCAAAAGAAAGTAGCCAAAGAAAAGGCGACCCCAGCTTACGCGGTCGGCTTACGCCGACTTCCCTGTGCTACTCGCTGCCGGCGGGGGCTGCGGAAATCGGGCTGCGCCCTCAGACAGTCCTCGCCCTTTTCCCGCCGGCAGCTGCGTTGCTCGGCGCTGCAGATGGGGACCCGAAAGGCGTCGCGGGAACGGGCATCGTCCGCCAACATGAATGCCCTCTTCGATTACTGAAGAGCTCAAATTCCAGGGGCACTACCGGTCAAACCCGGGGTCGCTTTTTCTTTGCTTACTTTCTTTTGGCGAAGCAAAAGAAAGTGAGAGGCCCCGCAAGGGCGGAAAGCACCGTATGCAATCAGAACCCCTATCGGCATAGCCAAAACCGCCCAAATAATCATCACCCCAGCCCATGACCCAAACTCGCAAAAACTACGTCCGTCCCCTCGACATCAAACACGGCCAGGTCGACATGGCCCACGGCTCCGGCGGACGTGCGATGGCCCAATTGATCGACGAACTGTTCGCCAAGCACCTCGGCAACGAATACCTCGCCCAGGGCGACGACGGCGCCTTGCTGCCGCATCCCGGCGAGGGCCGGCTGGTCATGGCGACCGACTCGCACGTCGTGTCGCCGCTGTTTTTCCCGGGTGGTGATATCGGCTGCCTGTCGGTGCATGGCACGATCAACGACGTGGCGGTGATGGGGGCGAAGCCGCTGTATTTATCAGCCGGCTTCATCCTTGAAGAGGGCTTCAAGCTCGCCGATCTGGCGCGCATCGTGCAAAGCATGGCGGCTGCCTCGGTGGAGGCAGGCGTGCCCATCGTGACCGGTGATACCAAGGTCGTCGAGCGTGGCAAGGGCGACGGGGTGTTTATCACGACAACCGGTGTCGGTGTCGTCGCGCCGGGTCGGGAGTTGTCCGGCCGCCATGCGCAACCGGGTGATGCGATCCTGGTGTCCGGCACGCTGGGCGATCACGGCATGGCGATCATGGCCGAGCGCGAGAGTCTGGGGTTCGAGTCGCCCATCGTGTCCGATACGGCGGCCCTGCATGGCCTGATCGAAGCGATGCGGGCGAGCGGTGCCGATATTCATGTGTTGCGCGACCCGACGCGGGGCGGGCTGGCGACGACTTTGAACGAGATCGCCAAGCAGTCGGGCGTTGGCATGATGTTGCTGGAGAAGGATTTGCCGGTGACGCCAGCGGTCAACGCCGCCTGCGAATTTCTTGGCTTGGACCCGCTATATGTCGCCAACGAAGGGAAACTGGTGGCGATCTGCGCCGAATCGGATGCGGAGAAACTACTGGTGGCGATGCGGCGTCATCCGCTCGGGGCGGACGCCGCCATTGTCGGAAGCGTCCATGAAGATCCCTATCATTTCGTCCAGATGACCACGGCTTTCGGTGGCAAACGCATTGTGGACTGGCTGAGCGGCGAACAATTGCCGCGGATTTGCTGAGCGTTCAGTGGCGCAGGGCAATCATGATCGAGCGGAAATCACCCACTTCAGCGATGACCATTGCGCGGGCATCGTCCAGATTGTCGGCGTTGCGGACATGAAATTTTTCGTGGTGGCCATCGAGGTAGCGGACTGCCGCGATGTATTCCGGACGCGGTACACGGCTGGCCCGGGGGGTACGTGTCTTGACTGGTTTACTTTGTGCTTGCATGGCTCTTCCTTGAGTTTTTTTGTAGCAATCATCGTAGCCAGCGCGTGTTACAGAACAAATATCGCCAAAGTCATAACGACATGCTTCCTCAAAAATCAGTGCCTTGGAATCCGCTAATTTGCTTGGTTGATGCGAATAACATGTTTTGTAAAGAAGTGTAAATAATGAGAATCCTCTTCGTTACGCATAGCTTCAACAGCCTTGCCCAGCGCCTTTATTGCGAACTGACGGCCCGTGGCCACTGCGTCAGCATCGAATTCGATATTTCCGATTCGGTGACCGAGGAGGCCGTCGCCTTGTTCAAGCCGGATCTGGTCATTGCCCCCTTTCTGAAGCGTGCCATTCCGGAATCGCTCTGGTCGCGCTTGCCTTGCTTTGTGGTTCATCCCGGAATTCCCGGCGATCGCGGTCCCTCCGCGCTTGATTGGGCGATCCAGCGCGGGCTGGATACATGGGGCGTGACCGTTCTGCAAGCCGAGTCGGAGATGGATGCCGGGCCGGTATGGGCCTCGGCCGTCTTTCCGGTGGGGATCGAGCGCAAGGCTTCGCTATACCGCAACCAGGTAACCGAGGCGGCCGTTCTGGCAGTGTTACAGGCCGTAGAGCGATTCGTGGCCGGCGATTTCGTGCCGCAGCGGGTTCCGGGGGCGGCTCATGCCTTGATGAGGCAGGTCGACCGTGCAATTGACTGGCAGGCGGACAGCACCCACTACGTGCTGGCGAAACTGAATGCGGCCGATGGTTTTCCGGGCGTTGCGGATGCCTTGTTCGGCGAGCCTTGCCATCTCTTCGATGCCTGCCCGGAAGCCAGCCTTAGAGGGGCGCCGGGCGAGCTGATCGGACGGCGCGAGACGGCCGTCTGCCGGGCCACCGTCGATGGTGCGGTATGGATAGGGCACGTCAGGCGGGCCGGCGGCATCAAGTTGCCGGTAACGATGGCTTTTCCCGAAGCCCTGGCGCTACCGGAATATCCCCTTGCCGAGGTCTGGAAAGCACCGGCCTCGACCTGGCAGGACATTGCCTACGAAGAGGCCGGTGGTGTCGGCTTTCTCGGCTTCGAGTTCTATAACGGTGCCATGAGCACCGGGCAGTGCCAGCGACTGAAGGATGCCTTCCTGTGGGCGACTCGGCGTCCGACGAAAGTCATCGTGCTGCGCGGCGGGCGCGATTTCTGGTCGAACGGCATCCACCTGAATACCATCGAAGCCGCCGAAAGCCCGGCTGACGAGTCGTGGGCCAACATCAATGCCATCGATGACCTCGCCGAGGCGATCCTGTGCTGCGACACGCAAGTGACCGTGGCGGCGCTGGCCGGCAATGCCGGGGCTGGCGGCTGTTTCCTGGCGCGTGCTGCCGATTTCGTGTGGGCACGCGAGGGCGTGATGCTCAACCCGCATTACAAGAACATGGGCAACCTGTTCGGTTCGGAATTCTGGACCTATCTGCTGCCGCCACGGGTGGGCGAGGCGGGGGCGAAGGCGATCATGCGCCATCGTTTGCCGATGACAGCCCGGGAGTCCGTCCAGCTGGGCTTCTACGATGCCTGCCTGCCCGGGCCGGGGTTTGCCGTCGATGTGGCGCGCCGGGCGGCCGAACTGGCTGCGGCGGCGGATATCGACGAACGCCTGGGCGCCAAGCGAAACAAGCGCCAGGCCGACGAAGCCGTCAAGCCGCTGGCGGCCTATCGTGCCGAGGAATTGAAGGAGATGCGCCGCAATTTCTACGGGTTCGATCCGTCATACCACGTCGCGCGCTATCATTTCGTCTCCCGTTCGCCGCACTCGTGGACGCCGCGCCATCTGGCCCGGCACCGTGACATCGACTGGAAAATTCCCGAATGAACCACACTGCTTCGAGCAGCAGCCTGCGCCGATTGCCCGCCATTCTCGTTGTTGACGACGAGGTGCGTTCGCAGGAGGCGCTACGCCGGACGCTGGAGGAAGATTTCGACGTGCTGTGCGCCGCCGATGCCGACGAGGGCATGGAGATACTCGAGCGTGAGCAGGCGATTACCGGCATTCGCATCGTGCTCTGCGACCAGCGCATGCCGGGCACCACCGGGGTGCAGTTCCTGAAGGAAGTACGCAGCCGCTGGCCGGATATCGTGCGTATCATCCTCTCCGGCTACACCGATGCAGAAGACATCATTACCGGCGTCAACGAAGCGGGCATCTGGCAATACCTGCTCAAGCCCTGGCAGCCGGAGCAGCTGTTGCTGACCCTGCAACGGGCAGCCGAGGTGTGGCGCCTGCAGCAGGAAAACCAGCGCCTCTCGGTCGACTTGCGCACCGCCGAACCGGTTCTCAAGCGCCATGTCGAGACGAAGCAGGAAAAGGCGAAGAGCAGTTTCGGTCTGGCTGCGCTGATCCGTGCTCCGGGCAGCCCGATCAATGCGGTGTGCGAACTGGTCGAGCGGGTTGCTCCCTATGACCTGTCGGTGATGGTGACCGGCGAATCCGGCACCGGCAAGGAAATGATCGCCCGGGCCATCCACTATGAAAGCCGCCGGGCCAGCAAGGCCTTTATCACCGAGAACTGCGGCGCCTTGCCCGATACCCTGCTCGAATCGGAACTGTTCGGCTACAAGCGCGGCGCTTTTACCGGTGCCGTCGAGGATCGGGTCGGCCTTTTCCAGCAGGCCGATGGCGGCACGCTGTTCCTCGATGAAATCGGCGAAACCAGCCCGGCCTTCCAGGTCAAGCTACTGCGCGTGTTGCAGGAGGGCGAGTTCAGGCCCTTGGGCAGCAACCGCGCGGTTCATGTTGACGTGCGGGTCATCGCCGCGACCAATCGCGATCTCGAAGAGGACGTGCGCACCGGCCGTTTCCGCGAGGATCTCTACTACCGCCTGGCGACGATCTCGCTGCACGTGCCGCCGCTGCGCGAACGGCCGATGGATCTGCCGCTGCTTGCCCGGCGGCTGCTCGAATCGAGCAGCAAGGCATTGGACAAGCCAGTCGAGGGTTTTACCAAGGAAGCCTTGGCTTGCATCGCCGCCTATCGCTGGCCTGGGAACGTCCGCGAGCTGCAAAACGAAATCCTGCGCATGGTGGCTCTGGCGACAGGCCCGCAGCTCGGTGCCGACCTGCTGTCGCCCCGGGTGCTGCGCACGCCGGTCGGCGAATTCGACGAGGCCCGGCCCAGCGACGACCTGGTTTGGGCGGCCGGCCTCACCGGCGGCCTCAAGGAGCGTATGGATCAACTGGAAAAGCACGTTCTCAAGGAGGCGATGATCCGTCTGCGCTGGAACAAGTCGCGGGTAGCCCGCGAACTCGGCCTGTCGCGCGTCGGGCTGCGTGCCAAGCTGGTGCGCTACGGGCTGGAGCAGGCCGAATGAAAGTGCTGTGGCTGCAAAGCGGCGGCTGTGGCGGATGTACGCAGTCCATGCTCTGTTCCGACCCGCGCCCGCTGTTCGACGAACTGCGCGATGCCGGCATCACGTTTCTCTGGCACCCAGCCCTGTCGCTGGAAAGCGGCGAAGAGGCGTTGGCCGTTTTGGAAGACTGCGCCGAAGGGCGTCTGGCCTTCGATGCCCTGTGCGTCGAAGGGGCCATGCTGCGCGGCCCGAATGGCACCGGCAAGTTCCACCTGATGGCCGGCAGCGGCCGGCCGCTGACCGAATGGGTCGAACGTCTGGCAAAGCGGGCGAAATGGGTCTTCGCCATCGGCTCGTGCACGGCCTACGGCGGCTTCTCGGCCAACACGCCGGGCAATCCGCTGGAAGCCTGCGGCCTGCAGTTCGACGAACAGACGCCGGGAGGCCTGCTCGGCGCCGAATTCCGTTCGCCGGAAGGCTTGCCGGTGGTCAACATCGCCGGCTGCCCGACGCATCCGGGCTGGGTGGTCGATACGCTGGAAAAGGCTGCCCTCGAAGGCCTGAAACCGGAGGATCTCGACGAATTCGGGCGGCCGCTGCTTTACGCCGGCGGGCTGGTCCATCACGGCTGCGCCCGCAACGAGTATTACGAATTCAAGGCCAGCGCCGAAAAGCAGTCCGACCTCGGCTGCCTGATGGAAAACCTCGGTTGCAAGGGCACGCAGGCCCACGCCGACTGCAACATCCGGCCGTGGAACGGCAACGGCTCCTGCCTGCGCGGCGGTTTTGCCTGCATCGCCTGTACCGAACCGGGCTTCGAATCGCCTGGCCATGCCTTCCAGGAAACGCCCAAGCTGGCCGGCATTCCCATCGGCTTGCCGACCGACATGCCGAAAGCCTGGTTCGTTGCGCTCGCCGCCTTGTCCAAGTCGGCAACGCCCAAGCGCGTGCGCAACAACGCGGTGGCCGACCATCCGGTCATTCTGCCGGCCATCCGCAAGAAGGGGGGCGGCAAGTGACGCGCATCGTCGTCGGGCCGTTCAACCGTGTCGAGGGCGATCTCGAGGTCAGCCTCGATCTGGCCGACGGCCGGGTGCAGGCTGCTTATGTCAATTCACCGCTATTCCGGGGGTTCGAGCAGATCATGATCGGCCGTGCGCCGCTCGATGCGTTGGCCATCGTGCCGCGCATCTGCGGCATCTGCTCGGTCGCCCAGTCGGCGGCGGCGGCCTCGGCGCTGGCCGACGCCATGGGCATCGTGCCAACCCCGAACGGTGTGCTGGCGCGCCATCTGATCCAGGCTACCGAAAACCTGGCCGATCACCTGACGCACTTCTACCTCTTCTTCATGCCCGATTTCGCCCGCTCTGCCTATGCCGGGCGGCCCTGGCACGAAGCCGTGGCGCGCCGTTTCGCGGCAGTGCGGGGCGAGGCATCAGCCGACATGCTGCCGGCCCGCGCCGGCTTCCTCAAGCTGATGGGCTTCCTGGCCGGGCGCTGGCCGCATACCCTGACCATCCAGCCCGGTGGCAGCACCCGCGCCATCACGGCCGGCGAGCGTATCCGCCTGCTGGCTCAATTGCGGGAGTTTCGTGGCTTTCTGGAAAAGCATCTGTTCGGCGACACACTGGCCAATGTGGCGCAATTGGCCAGCAAGGCGCAACTGCTTGCCTGGGCCGACGGACGATCGGCGGACTTCCCTGCCTTCCTGGCGGCGGCCAGCGATCTCGGGCTGGACAAGCTAGGAAGGGCGAGCGATGCCTTCTTGTCGCATGGCGCCTACGGAGTCCTCCCTGCGGGTAGCTGGCAGGCTGGTAAATCGGCCGCATTCGATCCTGTCGCGATCGACGAGGACACCTCCCGCGCCTGGCTGGCCCAGGGTAATCCCCGCCATCCCGCACACGGCGAAACCATTGTCGATGCGAACAAGGCTGCTGCCTACACCTGGTGCAAGGCACCGCGCTATGCCGGCCAAGCCTACGAAGTCGGCGCGCTGGCACGGCAGATCGTTGCCGGACACCCTCTGCTGCTTGATTTTGTGGCACATGACGGTGGTAGCGTCATGGCCCGTGTTGTCGCCCGGTTGCTCGAACTGGCGCTGATCGTGCCGGAAATGGAGCGCTGGGTGCACGCGTTGCAACCCGGAGAAGCCTTCTGTACCCATGGCGACATGCCCGACGAAGCCAGCGGTGCCGGCCTCGTCGAAGCCGCTCGCGGCAGCCTCGGGCATTGGCTGAGCATTCGTCGTGGTCGTATCGAACGCTACCAGATCATCGCCCCAACCACCTGGAATTTCTCCCCCCGTGATAGCAATGAACAGCCCGGCCCGCTCGAGCAAGCACTGGTCGGCCTGCCTGCCGGCGACGGCGCCTTGCCCACCGTACAGCACGTCGTGCGGTCGTTCGATCCGTGCATGGTGTGTACCGTGCATTGATGAATTGATCGACAAGGCTTTTCCGCCTAGCGGTGCGTTTGCTATCCTCGGTGGCTGTTTCGGTCGGAAGCATTACCGGTATGACACAGAGGACGACGTATTACGATTTGCTGGGGCTTGCCCCGGAGGCTGATCTGGAGCGGATCGGCGCGGCCTATTTACGGTTGTCGCGGGAATTGGCGGAGCGCGAGGACGATGATGTCGAGCTGCGCCAGAAGGTGCTCAAGCAGGCCTTCGACGTTCTGTCCGATCCGGTGCGCCGGGCCGCCTACGATGCAGGGCTGAACGGCCAGAGCACCTTGAGTTTTCGTGGGGAATCGCCACTTCCACTTAATGTCGCGCTTGGCGGAACGAAGCGCAACCCGGTGCGCGTCCTGCTGACCATTATTGCGACGCTGATGATTGTCGGTCTGGTGATTCAGGTCGGGGTGATGTTCAGTACGTACAAGCGGGTTAACGAAGTCGCGGCGCCCAATGCCGCCTCGCCGGCTGCCGAAAAGGCCTATCTGCAAGATTTTTATCAAACCTACGGTATCCGGGCGGCAAGCCGCGAGGAGGCGGATCTACTGTTGGCCGACATGCGGCGCAAGGAGGCGGCCGAGGGCGAGAAGCGTATGCAGGAACGCCAGCAGGAGGAGCAGGAGCGCGCGCAGCGGCGTTTCGAGGAAGACTCCCGGCGCCTGGGGGCGCAGGTGACGGCCGACAATCTGCGCGCCGAAGAGGAGGCGCGTCGTGTCCGGGAGGACGAGGAGCGACGCAAGGAAGCACAGGAGAAGGCCCAGCAGGAAGCGGAGCGCATGAAGCGCGAGGCGGAGATCGCCCGTTTCCGTTCTCGCCCGAGCGTGGGCGGCGAGTGAGTCGCGACGGGATGCTGCGCCGGATTTTTGCCGGTTTTTTCGGGGTGCTGATTACCAGCGCCTTGTTGGCCGGCCTGGTGGGGTGCAAGCGCTATAGCGAGCACGATTTCGTTGGCAAATGGCGGTCGTCGCGCACGCTGACCCCGATACATCTTGCGGCGAACGGCGAATGGGAAATCCGCAAGGACGACGGTGCCGTCCTCCAGTACGGCATCTGGCGCTATGAAGACAAAAAGCTGATCTGGAGCTTCAAGCAGGGCGATCGCGTCATCGATGATCCGACTGTCGTGCTCTCGGTCGAAGCCGCCAGGTTCAGCATTCGCGAGCGGGACGGCGCGACAACCGTGTTCGAACGCCTGCCTTGAATGGCGGCATCCGCGTTTCAGTGTTCCGGGTAGAGCAGGGTTTGGGCGATTTCGAACAGTTCCCGTTCCTCGAAGCGGACATGGTCGTGCAACAAGGTGGAAAACGCCAATAGCGTAGCCGCATCGGTCGGCTCGGTGGCCAGCTTGCGGTTCAACTCGCGAAGACGGGCATGCTCGTCGAGCGTGCGCACGACGAGCGCGTTCTGCCCGACCGCTGCCAACTGCGGGAGCAGGCCTACTTCTTCGTCTTGAAAGTGCGGCTCCAGTGCGCGCGGGAATTGTTCGGCAATGGTTCGGGCGGCCTGCCCAATAGCTTCCGGGGAGCCTGAATCGGCGGCGAAGCGCGCCAACCGGGCCAGCTTGAGGGCGTGATGATGGTCTGTCTCTTATACACATCTGACGCTGCCGACGAAT
>CAMKYP010000035.1 GCA_946477505.1 uncultured Dechloromonas sp.
GTCCAGCATCTGCTGCCGACGCTCGACGTCCGCATCGGCCAAACCCTGAGCCGAAACCTCGATGCGCCGGGCGAGATAAAGCTCGCCGCCAAAGCTGATGGTCAACAAGCTTTCGCCAGCCTGCATGAGCAGAAATGCCAACCCCCGGTTGGACTCCTCGAACAGCGCCGCCACGTTGCGCACCGCCATTTCCGGAATGTCGATCGCCTCCAGCTGCACGCGGGCCGCATGAAAAGCGGCCATTCTTTCCGCTACCACAGATTGAGGTGCGATGACGGCGAAGACATTGGCCTGCCGCCCCCCCTCGGTCGGGATATCGGCGACCGCAACAGCCGCGCCCTCGACGGGGAAGTCGACCATATCCTTCAAACGCCAGCGCAGGGCCTGAACCCGCTCATCGAGCGGCACGGCGGGAGATTCCAGCTGCGCCATGCGGTACTGGCTTTCGCCGAGCAACGAAGCGCAGCGGTAGCGCTTCAAGCCCCTGCTCTGTGCCAGGCGAGCCAGCGCATCGCCCTCTCTTCCTTCAATCCTGAAGGATTCGCACAAACGGATTTCGGGACGCTTGCCGACTGGGGAAATGACATGCGCAAGATCGACACGATCGCCCGAGCGGACAACCGACATCCATCCTTCCACACGTTTTACCCCCAAATTCGGCCACATGCCCCAAATACCTTAAGTTTTTTCAGAAGGATAGCCAGCAACGCATTATTTTTCAATGGTTTTTTATTCAAAAGCGTTCCCGAAAATAGATCACAGAGGAACGCGGACCACAGGAGCCAAAACAGGCACGCGCCGTCGGTGCCGGCAAGGTCAGCCAGGTATTGGCGCCCCGCAAGATGGCGCCGGAAACATCGACCAGCCCTGCGTTTCCGGCACCTGGTGCCGACAGGCGCAGCCGCGAATCGCCGGCCACCAACGGAGAAGAAAGGGTGGCCGTGGTCTTGTTGCGCAAGGTGTTGGTCAAGCCATTGTTGGCCGATGTCGGCACGGTCAAGGTCGTACACGTATCGGCTGCATTGGTCATCCAGCCGTTGGCTGACCAAAACTGAAGATTTGCCGGTACGGCGAGCGGCAGCAGTTCGCTGCCGTAGGCATTACGCAGCAACAGGCGGCCGCTACGCACGGTTGTCGTGCCCTCTACGGACGTGGCCGGAGCCGACCGCAGCGAGGTCACCCCCTCGCTATCCGTAGCGCGCACCCGGACAACCGTCGGAACGGTGTTTGCAGCAGTGAACTGGTAGCTTGGCAAACTCGTCGTGGCCACGCCATTGGCAAAGGCGGCGAGCGCAATGCTGCTTCCCGCCGTAAAGCTGCCCGGCCCCGGGTTGGCTACGGTACCGCCCGAATCCCGGGCCGACAGGGTTGTAACCTTGGAGAAGGGCGTTGCCGACGTGCCGTGATAGTTCATGGTGGTCGCTCCCGCCGCATTTCGTGCCGCCACCTGCACGGTGAATGGTTGCCCGGAATAGGTGAATGCTCCCGCCACACAAGCTTGGGTAACCGTCGTGTCGAAATGATCCGGATAGAAGCGGCCAAAATAATTGCTGGCCGCCGTGTTGCCAAACTTGCACCCGACCTTGCCGGCGGCATTGGGCGTATTGGAAAAGTCGTTGGGCGCCGTATTGATGCACACCGTATCCGACACATCCTGATAGGCGCTGGTGAAGGTCGCATCGTACACGCCGTAAGGCTGGAAGCGGAAATAGCCCACCTCGTCGTAGGTAAAGGCCGAGCCGGACGCCCCGTCGCCCGTCAAAACACTCGCTGTACCCGTGAAGGAGCCGGCCAGGGTACCGACCCGCACCGGCATGCCGATCCATTCGATCAGCGTTGGCGAAACGCCCGGCGTACCGTCGTAGCCGGGAGCGCCTGTGTTCGCAGTAAGCGAGAAAGCGGCGCCCGCCTTGATGATGGGCGTTGCTGTCGCGCTGACACCGGTGACATCGGTATTGGCATCGGACGATGTGATCGATGTAAAGCCGGCCGGCCGGATAGCGAAGCGATCGTTGGAGCAGAATGTGCCGCCGGCTCCCTGATTGAAGCGGACCCAGACATTACGCAAGGCCCGGGTGTTCTGCCCGGCCGGTACCGTGTAGGTCGTCGCCGTTGCCGGCCGCCCCGATGTGAAGGCGATGGTCTGCGCCGACACCCCACTCACCGTCGTCGGCGCTGTCGTCGGGCAGCGGGTTGTGGCATTGATCGTTGTTCCGGTACTGCTGACCAGATCGACGCTGACCGGATTTCCCGCTCCGCTGTTGAAGCTGGTATCGACTGCTTTTGGCGAGCCCGCCAAAGCGACCAGATCGAAGCTCATCGCTTGGCCGACAACCTTGGTATAGAGACGATTTCCGGTGGCCGCACAACGCCCCGGACTGCCCGTCAAGTTGCTGCAGGCATCGAGGTCCGAGGCGAAGCAGCCAATATTGGGCAAGGTAAAGGTACAGGTCGCGCTGCTGCCATTCCAGCATTTGACACCATTGAGCGGCACCGAACTGAGGTTCGTCGCCCCCAGCGTAATGGTTCCACCCGGCGCCAAGGGTTGTGCGGTTACCGACGTCGTCGGACTGCCCGAGGCAATCGAGAAATTACCCGTCGACGGTGTCCAGGTGACGCCACCGCCACCACTGCTCGTCAACGTTCCCGACAGGTTGGCATTCAACTCACTGCCCGCCGGACAGGGAACCGTGGATGAGCTACACCCCAACACCGTAACGTTTATGGGGCAAAGATTGCCTCCGGCCGTATAGCGCAGTTCAAGATGGTCGTAAGGTGGCACCGCCGGCGAGCCGATCACCAGGTCGTACGAAAACGTATAGGTTCCGGCTGCCGTGAAATCGTACTGGATGGCGACCCCCGTATCCTGATAGGTACTGGTCACCCCGGTCGTCAAACCATTGGGATTGAGAATCGCGCAGTTGGTCCACGGTGAGCTCATGTCCCAGAAATCCTGAAATCCGGCCACGCAGTACTTGCTGAATTGCTGGCCGCTGCGCTCGCGGAAGGATTCGACGATCGTCACCCCGGATGGAACGCTCGTGGTTGAGGGGCAGCTCGTTCCGGATGGAGGCGGATAGGTACCCACCACCCGATTGCCGTTGGCGTCCAGATAACTCACCCCGCAACCATTGTCGCTACCGCCCAGATAAGTGTCGATGGCGTGATAGTAGCGAACCGGATTGCCGGCGCTCACTGCATAGCCATTGGGAATCGTCAGCGTCACATTCAGGGTAACGAAATCGTACGGACGCGTGTAGCGGTATTCCACGCTGATTTGTGGTCCATTGGTAATGCCGTAACTCGCATTGGCAGTCTGCACGACACCATTGGCTACAGGGTTGGCTGGCGTCGGGCCGGAAATTGTCCGGGTACTGTAATTGTTGGCGATCAGAAAATCAGGCGTACCGACATCGTGCTGTGCGCCATAAGTCGTACCGTTCGCCCGCAGATAGATGCCGTTATCGAGGCGCATCAGACTGGTCAGCGGGGTATAGCTCGGGTCGAACAACTGCTGTCCCGATGAAGCCCCGTTCCAGCGGGTGACCTGCATCTTCGAACTGGCATCGATATAGATACGCAAGCCGTCGGAGGCACTGGTCCCTCCCGACGAGTTGAGCTGAACCACCTGCGCCAGGGCCAGGCCGCAACCCATGGCCATCGCGGCAAGAGCGAGGCGCACCAGCGGCCTGATGAAACAGGCGATTTTCTTCACGACCATTTCTGCTGTTCCCGCCATCATGTCATCGTCAGCAATCAAAAGGGGCGGCGACAATCGTCGCATCACGACATTTCTCGACCGTCACCTCGACCAGCCGCTCGATTCCCGGCGCCTTGGCGCCATTGGCCGTCGCCCGCGAACTGATCCGGTAGATGCGTATCTGCCGCCCCCCCTCGGTGGTATCCCAGCTCTGGCAATCAACAGTGACCTGATGGCCGGGGATCGGCGGAGTACCGCTCACGCAGTTCGGCAACGCGGCAAACTGCGCATTCGGGTCGAGCTGGAACATCCCCCACTCCGCGCCGGCCCGCGCCGCCTGGTAGGCGCGAGCGCCGCCGATATCGGCGGCAATATTCACATGCGACGTGGAAGTCATGCTGACCATCGCGGCCGCCAGGGCCGCCATCAGCAGTAGAAGGAAAATACCGGTGATGATCGACATCCCGCGCTGATGCGTACGATAGGCGAGAAGAAAGGTATGACGGCTCATGGCGTATTCAGCACATCAATCTGATGCATGATCTCCACCGACTCGCCGTTGCGGCTCAGCGTCAGGCGCAGGACGACAAGACCGTTGCGCTGCAGCACAGCGGGCAGATAGGTGAATGAACAGGCAGCAACGTCGGCAACCAGAACAGCCGACGTGCCACCCTGCGACCAGGGAGCGCTCGCCACGGCAGGCAGAAACCCATACCCGGTGCGACGAATGACCGTACCGGACGGCGGCGAGGCAGCATTTGCCGCACATTCGTAGGTCACCGGCGAACCGACGATCTGGAAACGGTTTTGCGGCGATGCCAACGGAAACTGCATACCCGCGGGGTCCAAAGTTACCGTAGACAGGCCTGTGCCAGGCATTGCGAGCCGCCGGCTGGTTCCCTCATATACATCGGAGCCGGTCTGCCCAAGATTGAAAATAACCACTTGATCACCCGCTGCAATAGTCACGGGAGGCCCAAGCACGTCGAAACTCTTATCTGTGTTGCTGGTGAAATCGAGCGGATTACCCCCCCCGGCAGCGGTCAGTTCCGCCCTGTAACGTCCCGCATCGTTGATAGGAACATACTCGAGAAAATTGCCAGACTGTCGCACGCTGTTCGGCAGAGCGCCCTGCAAATCCCGCGCGATGCGCCGCACGGCGCTATCTGCTGCGTCAGTCAATTCCGCGCGAATACCGGTATCAATGTAGGCGTCGATCTGACGGCGTCCGAACATGCCGACGATACCGAGCAATATCCCCGTGATGACGATAACGACAATCATCTCGACCAGCGTGAATCCCTGCTGGCGCCAACGGATGAAGGAGCGATCAGTAGCGCGGCGCATAGCGAAAACGGTAGCCGGTCAGGTGAAAATGATCAGTACCGAACGTGACAGTTACCGTCACGCTCAGCGCGGCGGTATTGTCGGCCAGTCCGAGGGCTGTACCGACACGGGCAATATCCACCGAAGCGGTATAGCCGGGCATCGCGTTACCCCCCGCCACATCGGTCACGTTAGCCATCGAATATGCGCCGTAGTCGTCCACATTATCGAACGTCCCGCCCAGGCGACTTTCACCGGCTGTGAAAGTGCCGGTATTCTGAGGCAGCGCACATGCGGCATACGATTGTGCCGTCGATGCGGCCGGATCGTCCGGATCGCACCAGGTAAAGGGCTGATGCAGGATTTCATTGAGCAGCGCCTCGGCAATGGCCAGCATCTGCTTGGTGCGCATTGGATCGGCGCTGTAGCGAACAGTTGGATTCATTACCGAGACCAGTCCAGCCACGCCAACACCAATGATGACAATGAAGATGAGCACTTCGATCAGCGACAATCCACGCTGCCACTTTGACGACCGTTCAATGGACATAACCGGTCTCATTTTCGACAGTAATTGCCAGACTGGCAGGCAGGCCAGCCACCGTAACAGTGGTGGCGGCGCTCGCCCTCCCCGCCGCATCAAAGCTGAAGTTAGCCGTCGAACTGGAAAAGGCAATCGCCGATGAGGTCACATACAGGGTGGCACCATCGGGACCGGCCAGCACTGAACCGCCTGCACAGTTGGCCGCCGGATAGGTGCCGGAAATATTGAAGTCGACCCTCGACGGCGACGAGGAAAAAGTAACGCATACCGTCCGCCGTGCCGCAACTGCCGATTTCTGGGCATAACGCAAGGCAGCCACGATCTGGTCCCGCACGCCGCGCTCCTCGAAACCATTGCCCCCCCCAAGCGCGGCACTGCGACAGCGGCAACGATGCCGAGTAGGACGATAACGACGACCAGTTCGACCAGACTGAAGCCTCTACACCGACTCACGCCAAAGCTCCCATGGACAAAGGCCCGGCTTTGCCGGGCCTTTGTCTAGCTAAACATTGCCTTGAAAACTCAGCAACCAGAGTCCGTAATCACGTAGGTCGGCGCTGAAGTTGAAGTTGCCTTCGTATAAACAACCTTGCAGCTAGCCGGCGTCGGTGCTTTAGCATGCTGAATCTCTCCAGCAGTTGATGTGCTGAAATCAGCTGCCGGCGTCAAATCCATCGCCTTCGCCAGTTCAGAAGCACTGTTGGCAAATCCGTATTCAGTAGCAATCGTCTGTCCACTAACCGAAGTAGATCCGGGAGTGCTGGAAGTACCTTGCGTGGTATTTGCCTGAGCTTTGGCATAAATCATTGCATTCGCCGCAGTCATCGAACCGGCTACGCCCTTGATGACGGATTTACGGGCATCGCTCGACAAATCAACAAACTTCGGCAGTGCGGTAGCCGCCAGAATGCCCAGAATAACGATAACAACGACCAATTCGATCAGGGTGAAACCTTTTTGCATGGCTTTCATTGTGTCCTCCTCAAAGTATTAAAATCAGCATCCAGTGGTGCTTACAGGACCAATCAAGGCTGCTTGGTTGGCCGCTGTGGGTTGGGTATAGGTAAAGGTACAAGCGGCCGGGGTGGTTGCGCCGCTGATACCGAAGGTCGCCACACCGCCGGCAACGGTGTAGGTATAGCCTTCGTCTTGCAGGTTGGCGGCTGAAGGATTGAATACCCCGGTCAGGCCGGCCATCGAGAGGATTCCCGGCGTACCGATGGCGGTTGCCTCGGGGTAGCCGAATACCAGGTTGACCAGGCCGTTTTCGGTGCACAATGTGCCGTTGGCGCCCGTGGCATTGGAGGCCGTAGCGCCGCCGGTGCAAGGAGTGACGTCGGCCACCCCGCTACGTGCCAGCACCGTGGCATGGGCCAGCGCGGATGCCGCACCGACGCTGCCGCGCGCCGCCTGCAGCTTGGCAACGCGTGCATCGCGCTGTAGATTGACGAAGCGCGGCAAGGCAATCGACGCCAGCAAGCCAAGAATGATGATGACCACGATCAGTTCGATCAGGGTAAAACCACGCTCCGCTGCCGGCTTGGGTTTCGGTTCCATATCCATGCGTCCCTTATCGGCTGGAAATTTTATTACTTTAGCCATATCACCCCTCCACCTCAACATTTATTCGCGCCCTTGATCCAGACGCTGCAAGGAAACACCTGAAATGACAAGCCTGCCATCGCCACCGCCGCGCCCCAGGCGAAAGCGTGCGCGCGAACCATCGTGAAATCGATAGATCAGCTCGCCAGCCTGTCGGTCGAAAAACCATATCGAGCGCTCGTCGGGCGCCGTGTCGAACGCCCCGCGGTAACTGGCCGGCTTGCTCGCCACCCAGTCCACCGGGTTGTTGCTTTGCGGCAGGCCGCCGCTGGATGCTACGCGATGCACAACGGCCTCTGCGAGCTCCAGGCGCATGCTCGCTGCCTCGGACTGCACCAAGGCCTCCTCCATGTCGCTGCGCACCGAGTCCAGCGATGCGAGCAGGAACAGCGACACCACCGCAATCAGGGTAACGGCGATGGCGAATTCGTAATAGCGTCGCATCGTCGCTCATCGCTTGATGGCCACTTTGCCGAGGTCCCACATCGGCAGGAAGATGCCGAGCGCCAGAATCATGACCAGCACGCCAAGCGAAACGATCAGGATCGGTTCGATCTGCTGGCCCAGGGTCTTCAGCTCGTATTCGACCTCGCGCTGGTACATTTGGCCGACCTCGTCGAGCATGTCGTCGAGGGCCCCCGATTCCTCGCCGACAGCGACCATCTGCAACACAACCGGCGTGAAGAAGCCGGACGCGATGGCTGCCCGCAAGACACTCTCGCCGCGCTCGACGGTGTCGCGCATGCCCTCGATCCGGGTGGCGATATAGCTGTTGTCGACAGTCTGCGCCGAATTGGTCAGCGCCTGCATGACCGGCACACCACTCCGCAAGCCGAGTGAAAAGCTGCGGGCAAAACGGGCCATCGCCGCCTTGCGCACGATTTTTCCGGCAATGGGGAAGCGCAGGGTAACCGCCTCCCACCGCATCCGCCCGGCTGCAGTGCCAACCCAGGAACGGAAGGCGACGACGGCTGCAACCAGTCCTCCCAGCAGCACGGGCCACCAGGCAACCATGAAATTGGAAAAACCAAGCAAAAGTCGCGTCATGAACGGAAGCTCGGCGCCAAAACCCTCGAACACCTTGGCGAACGCCGGTATGACAAAGAGGTTCACAACCACGATGGCAACCGCCATGGCGAGCACGACGAACATCGGGTAGCGCAACGCCGACCTTACCTGCTCACGCATGAAGCGCTCGAATTCCAGGTGCTCGAACAGGCGGAGGAAGATTTCATCGAGCAAGCCGGTCGCCTCACCGACCCGCACCATTGAGATGTAAAAAGGATTGAATACCTTCGGATGGCGGGCCAGCGATACCGATAGCTCGCGCCCGGCCTCGAGGCTTTCGCGTACGTCGCGAACGACCTCCTTCATTGACGGGTTGGTGGCCGACTCCTGCAAGCCGCCAAGCGCACGCATGATCGGTACGCCGGATTTCAGCAGGGTGTGGAGTTGCCGCGAGAAAAGCAGGATGTCGATATGCTCGACCTTGGGCTTGAAGAGCGACCAATCGACCGCCAGCGCTGCCTTCGCTGACTTTGCCTCAAGAATGGAAACCGGCGTGATGCCGCGCCCCAGGAGGATGTCGGCAACCCCACCCGACGAAGCGGCTTCGAGCACGCCTTCGATCAGTTTGCCGCCGGCATCCCGTCCCTTGTAGGCAAAGTTGGCCACGCCAGCTTATTCCTCGAACTGGTTGCTGATGCGCATGGCCTCGGCAACCGTGGTCTTGCCAGCCAGCACCAGGCGCACCGCATCACGACGCAGGGTTTCGCCGGCCATCTGCTGGCGCGCCACGCGCATGAACTCACCCGGGTCTTCGTGGTTGATGGCCTCCACCACGGCATCGCTCATTTCCAGGAACTCATAAACCCCGCTACGCCCTTGGTAGCCAGTATTGGCACAGTGGGCGCAGCCGCGGCCGTGGTGGTAGGCCTGACTATCGACCCGATCGCCTAGTTCGAAACGCAGCCACTCATGCTCGCTCGGTGTTGGCACATAGGATTCGCGACAGTTGCCACAAATCACCCGTACCAGTCGTTGCGCTACCACCATATGCACAGAGAGCGCCACCATATAACGCGGCACGCCCATGTCGAGCAGGCGGATCGGCGTCGAGATGGCGTCGTTGGTGTGCAGCGTGGATAACACCAAATGCCCGGTCATCGCTGCCCGCATGCCGATTTCGGCGGTTTCCTGGTCGCGCATTTCGCCGATCAGCACGATGTCCGGGTCCTGGCGCAACACGGTACGCAGCACGCGTGAAAAGGAAAGATCGATCTTTTCGTGTACCTGCACCTGGTTGAGGCCGCCGAGCCGGTATTCGACCGGATCTTCGACGGTGATGACCTTCTTTTCCGGGCTGTTCAGCTCATTCAACGCGGCATACAGGGATGTCGTCTTGCCAGAACCTGTCGGGCCGGTGACCAGCACCATGCCGCTCGGGCGTTTCAAGGCATAGCGGAAACGATCGAGCACATGCGGCGGCATGCCGATCTTGTCGAGTTCCAGCAGGCCGGTGTTCTGGTTGAGCAGACGCATGACCACCGACTCGCCGAACTGGGTCGGCAGGGTGGAAATACGGACGTCGACCGGGTTGCCGCGCACCTTGATGTTGAAACGGCCATCCTGCGGCAGGCGCTTCTCGGAGATGTCGAGGCCGGACATCAGCTTCAGGCGCAGCGCCACGGCCGACGAAATCTTGGCATCGGCCTCGGTCTGGATATGCAGCACGCCGTCGATGCGGAAGCGGATGCGCAGCGACTTTTCCTGCGGTTCGAAATGGATGTCGGAGGCACGCAGGCGCATGGCTTCCTCGAACACCGTCTGCAGCAGCTTGACGACCGGCGCATCCTCGGCACCCGGATTGAGGCCGAGCAGGTCGCCGAATTCGATCGGCACGTCGCCCAGTTCGGCGGTCAGTTCCTTGGCCAGGCCGGTGATCTGCTCGCCGCGATGGTAGACGCGGTCGACCATCGCCAACAGTTCGCTCTCGGTGACGACCGCGAGGTCGATCTCGCGTCGTACCAGACGGGTAATTTCGTCGTAGGCCTGAAGGTCGGTGGGGTCGGACATGCCGATCTGCAGGCGGCCATCCGCCAATTGCGCGAGAACGAGTGCCCGGAAGCGCCGGGCCGGCGCCTCGGGCAACAGCTTGATCAGGTCGGGCTGAGGGGTAAAGCTCTTGAGTTCGACAAAGGGAATCCGCAACTGCCGGGCCAGCGCCTGCGAGATGCCGGCCTCGGTAACATAGCCGCTCTCGACGAAGACGCGCCCGAGCTTGCGGCCGGTACGTTTTTGCTCGTCGAGCGCGATTTTCAGCTGTTCATCGGTCAGCAGGCCCTGCTGAATCAGCAGGTCGCCAAGCCGGATTTTTTGCGGGGGGGGCATCCCGACCTCCAAAACGCCTTAAGAAAGCTCACTAACAATATGATGTTAATGAAATTGTTTCCACATTAGACGTTTTTAAAGCCCACGACAAGTCTGTGGCTATGGGCAGGCCGGCAAATTGTTGTTTATCAGCGATGGCGGTTGCCGTTGTGATGCTGTTGCGGACGACCGGCACTTTTCCCGGACTTATGCGTTTGTGTTTTCGGCTGCGGTTTGCCCTGCCCTTGCGGCTTGCGCGCACCGCGCGGCGGCAGCTCCGGACGCGGCTTGGCGACTGCCGACTGTTCGAACCCCTCGATCACCACGCGCTCCAGGCTGCGCTTGATCAGCTTCTCGATGTCCTTCAACTGACCGCGTTCGTCGTGGCAGACCAGCGAAATCGCCTCGCCTTCCATACCGGCACGGCCGGTGCGGCCGATGCGATGCACGTAGTCTTCCGGCACATTGGGCAGTTCGTAGTTGATGACGTAGGGCAGTGCGTCGATGTCGATGCCGCGCGCCGCGATGTCGGTGGCAACCAGCGCCACCAACTTGCCGTCCTTGAATTCGCTCAGGGCGCGGGTACGGGCTCCCTGCGATTTGTCGCCGTGGATTGCCGCCGACTTGATGCCGGCTTTTTCCAGTGTCCGCGCCAGCGCGTCGGCACCGTGCTTGGTACGGGCGAAAACCAGCACCTGGTGCCAGCCACGGGTAGCGAACAGGTGACAGAGCAGTTCCTTCTTGCGTTCGCGATCCGTCTCGATGACCTTCTGGGTGACGGTTTCAGCCGCCGTGTTGCGCGGCGCGACATCGACCGACACCGGGTTGTGCAGCAGGCCGGCCGCCAGCTCGCGGATTTCCGGCGAGAAGGTGGCCGAGAACATCAGATTCTGGCGCTCCTTGGGCAGCAGCGCGATGACCTTGCGGATGTCGCGGATGAAGCCCATGTCGAGCATGCGATCGGCTTCGTCGAGAACGAAGATTTCGATGCCGCCGAGATCGACGGTTTTCTGCTGGACGTGGTCAAGCAGCCGGCCCGGCGTGGCGACCAGGATATCGACGCCGCGGCGCAAGTTGGCGATCTGCGGGTTGATGCCGACGCCGCCGAAGACGGCCAGCGAGTTGATCGGCAGGTGCTTGCCGTAGGTACGCACGCTTTCCTCGACCTGGATGGCCAGTTCGCGGGTCGGCGTCAGGACCAGTACGCGCGGCGTGCGGGCGACGCGGCTCAGGCGGTCGTTCGGGCCGGAGGCCAGGCGGTGCAGGATGGGTAGCGTGAAGCCGGCGGTCTTGCCGGTCCCGGTCTGCGCGGTAGCCATCAGGTCATGGCCGGCGAGAACGGCTGGGATGGCCTGCTGCTGGATGGGGGTTGGCGTGTCGTAGCCCTGCTCGGCAACGGCGCGCTGGATTTCGGCCTTCAGGCCGAGGTCGGAAAAATGCATGGGGAGTACTCCAAAGCGAAGCGCCCGGCCGAAGCCGGGCGCCGCGCAAGAATCAGATCAGTGAGAAGCCGCGCTCGAGGTCGGCTTGCAGGTCCTCCACCGCTTCGAGACCGACCGCGATGCGCAGCAGGCCTTCGTTGATGCCGGCCGCGGCCCGGGCTTCCGGGGAGATGCGACCGTGCGTAGTGGAGGCGGGATGGGTGATGGTGGTCTTGGTATCGCCAAGATTGGCGGTGATGGACAACAGTTGGCAGTGATCGACGACGGTCCACGCCTGTTCGCGCCCGCCTTTGACCTCGAAGGAGACGATGCCGCCGCCGTTCTTCTGCTGCGCCTTGGCCAGTTCGTGTTGCGGATGCGACGGCAGGCCGGGATAGAAAACACGCGCCACCTTGGGATGTGCTTCCAGCCAGGCGGCCAGCCGAGTGGCGTTGGCGGCCTGCGCCTCGACGCGCAGCTTCAGGGTTTCCAGCCCCTTGAGCAGCACCCAGGCGTTGAACGCCGACAAGGTCGGGCCGGCGGTACGCAGGTACTTGAAGACTTCCTCGGTCAGCTTCTTCGGGCCGCACACGGCGCCGCCCAGCACGCGGCCCTGGCCGTCGATGTACTTGGTCGCCGAATGGATGACCAGGTCGGCGCCCATTTCCAGTGGCTTTTGCAGGATGGGCGTGCAGAAACAGTTGTCGACCGCGACGAGGATGCCCTTGGCGTGGGCGATGCCAGCCAGCGTGCGGATGTCGGCGATTTCAGTCAGCGGGTTGGATGGCGTTTCCAGGAAAAACAGCTTGGTTTCCGGCCGGATCGCCGCTTCCCAGGCCGCCGGATCGGTATGCGACACGAAGGTGGTCGTGATGCCGGTGCGCGACAGGATGTTGCTAAACAGTTGCACCGTGGCGCCGAACAGGCTGTTCGAGGCCACGATGTGATCGCCCTGCTTGAGATGGGCCAGCACGGCGGCCATGATGGCCGACATGCCGCTGGCCGTGGCCACGCAGTCCTCGGCGCCTTCGAGGGCGGCCAGGCGCTCCTCGAACATGGTCACGGTCGGGTTGGAGAAGCGGGCGTAAACGTTGCCCTCCTCCTCGCCGGAGAAGCGCTTGGCGGCCTGCGCCGCGCTCTGGAAGACGAAGCTGGAAGTCAGGTACAGCGCCTCGGCATGTTCGCCGAACTGGCTGCGTTCCTGGCCGGCGCGAACCGCCAGGGTTTCCGGGCGATAGCCCGACGCGGCGTCGAACTTGGTCATTATTCCTGCCCGCCGTTGGTCAGACCAAGCACCATCTGCTCGGACGAGCGGCTGTCGCCGTCGTCGTCGCCACTCTTGGCCGGCTTGCCGCCGCGCTTGCCTTCGACGGCATCAAGGTAGTAGCTGTCGATGTCGCCGGTGATATAACAACCGTCGAAACAAGAGGCATCGAATACCGTCAGATCGGAACGCAGGCTGGTAATCGATTGCTTCAGCGCTTCGATATCCTGATAGACCAGCGCATCGGCACCGATCTCGGCAGCGATCTGGGCATCGGTGCGGCCGGTGGCAATCAGCTCGGCACGCGTCGGCATGTCGATGCCGTACACGTTCGGGAAACGCACCGGTGGCGCCGCCGAGGCGAAATAGACCTTGACCGCGCCAGCGGCGCGCGCCATCTCGACGATCTCGTGGCTGGTCGTGCCGCGCACGATGGAGTCGTCGACCAGCAGCACGCGCTTGCCCTTGAACTCCTGGCCGACGGTATTCAGTTTCTGGCGCACCGACTTCTTGCGCATGGCCTGGCCCGGCATGATGAAGGTGCGACCGACGTAGCGATTCTTGACGAAGCCTTCGCGGAAAGGGATACCCAGCACCTGAGCCAATTGCATGGCTGATGGGCGGCTGGAATCGGGAATCGGGATGACAACATCGATTTCCTCGACCGGAATCTGCTGCTTGACCTTCTCGGCCAACAACTCGCCCATGGCCAAGCGCGCCTCGTAAACCGAAACACCGTCGATCACGGTATCCGGGCGGGCCAGATAGACGTATTCGAAGATGCACGGGGCGTACATCGGCTGCTGTGCGCATTGACGGGCATGCAGCTGGTGGTTGAGGTCGATGAAGATGGCCTCGCCCGGCTCGATGTCGCGCACCATCTGGAAGCCCAGGGTATCGAGGGCAACCGACTCAGACGACACCAGGTATTCCATGCCTTGCGGCGTTTCATTCTGGCCATAGATCAGCGGGCGAATTCCATGCGGGTCGCGGAAGGCGAGCAATCCGTAGCCGGCGATCAGCACGACCACCGCGTAGGCGCCCCGGCAGCGGCGATGCACGCCGGCCACGGCCTGGAAGATGCTGTCGACGTCCAGCTCGTAGCCGTGCGCTGCCGATTGCAACTCATGCGCCAGCACGTTGAGCAGGACTTCCGAATCGGAATTGGTGTTGATGTGCCGACGATCCATCCGGAACATTTCTTCCTTCAGCTGTTCCGCATTGGTCAGGTTGCCGTTGTGGCCAAGGACGAGGCCGAAGGGCGAATTGACGTAGAAAGGCTGCGCTTCGGCGAAGTTGTAAGCCGAACCGGCAGTCGGGTAGCGGACATGGCCGATACCCCAGTTACCCGGCAAGGCGCGCATGTTGCGGGTGCGGAAGACATCGCGCACCAGCCCCGGTCCCTTGTGCAGGTGGAAAGTATTACCTTCCGCCGTTGCAATGCCCGCTGCATCCTGGCCGCGGTGCTGGAGCACCATCAAGCCATCGTAAAGCAGCTGGTTGACCGGCGTTGTCGCCATTACACCGAGAATCCCGCACATATTTTTTCCTGCCTAGCTAAATCGAATACGTTTTGCCAAATCGTCCGGCAACCAGGATTTGGTTGCCAGTACGGCTGTTTCCAAGGGGGCCGACAACGTTGCCTGCCGCCACCACGGCTGGGTTGGCGCCGAAGTCATGCCGCCGAGCCCGACCAGCACCATGCACACCAGCACACCACGCGCCAAACCGAAGATCATGCCGAGAATGCGATCGGACACGGACAGCCCCAAGGCCTTGACCATGCTACCGACCAACATCCTGAACAACGCCATGACCACCAGCACCCCAACAAAAATCACGACACAACCGGCCAGCGTCCGCAACGCTGGATCAGACAAGCCGGCGAACATGGATGTTCCAACCGTGGCACCAAATTCCACCGCCGCGACAATCGCCAGAATCCAGGCGAGCAGCGCAATGATCTCGCCGACTACGCCCCGCCACAGACCAAAGATCAAGGAGACGCCGACGATGCCCAAGGCAACGTAGTCGAATCCGGTCATGGCTTGGCTGATACGACTCCGGAAACGCCGATGCGACGCATCTTCTCCAGCGCTTTCTCTGCCGCTTCACGGTTCGGGAAGGGACCGGCACGAACACGGGTTTTCCTTCCCTGCGGCGTGTCCAGCGGCTCGCTAAAGGTTTTGATGCCTTGCTCCGACAGCTTGTCCTTCAGGTTTTTGACATTGGCTTCATTGGAAAATGCCCCAATCAACACCAGAAATTCTCCGCCTTTCGCCGCCGGCTTGCTGTCGGCAGCCTTGGCATCGGCCGACTGGCCGGCCAGGAT
>CAMKYP010000036.1 GCA_946477505.1 uncultured Dechloromonas sp.
TCGGACGCGCCCAGACTTCCTCGCCGGTATCAGGGTCGCGGGCGAACAGCCAGCCGACGACGCCGAATTCGTCGCCCGACGAACCATGCACCAGCAATACCTTGCCGCTCTTCTGGTCCTTCACGACGAAGGGGGCGCCGGTCATCGTGTAGCCGACCTTGTGGTCGCCGAACTTCTTGCGCCAGACCACCTTGCCGGTGTCCTTGTTGAGGGCGACGACGGCGGCGTCCAGCGTGCCGAAGTAGATCTTGTCGCCGTAGATGGCGGCGCCCCGGTTGACCACGTCGCAGCACGGGCGGATATCGTCCGGCAGGCGGGCTTCGTACTCCCAGAGGCGCTTCCCGCTCCGCGCATCGATCGCGAAGATGCGGGAATACGAGGCGGTGACGTAGATCACGCCGTCGTGCACCAAGGCCTGTGCCTCCTGCCCGCGCTGCTTTTCGCCGCCGAAGGAGAAGCTCCAGGCCGGCACCAGGCTGTCGACGTTCTTCGTATTGACCTTGGCCAGCGGGCTGTGGCGCTGCGCCTTCAGGCCCAGACCATAGGAAAGCACGTCCTGCGTGGTCTTGTCGTCATTGAGGATATCTTCCCAGCTCACCGTTTTGCCGGCCAGCGCGGGGGTGCAGAGCGTGGCCGCAACCAGGGCGGCAAGCAGCGTCCGGCGGGAGGGGCAGTGCGTGTTCATCATGTTTTCCTTGTCTCCAGATAGGTGTTCGTATCGTCCCCGTGGGGTCTGCCAGCGCTTGCCGACAGGCCAGGCCAGTCTAGGAGGCCGCTCGCTGGCTCGTCCCGGGAGACGATCCCCCGTCACTCGGGAAAAATTCCCGGGCTTTGCGCCTTCGTCTCCGGCGCGGGTACGGAACCTGCAATGACTTGCCCAAACAATCGACGAGGAGAGTCCATGGATCTGCGACGCCGCCTGCTTGGCTGGCTCGGCCTGTTGCTCGGCGGCCTGCTGGCGATGGCCCTGATCGTCCAGCTGCACTCCCTGCGTGCCGACATCGGCGCCGAGGTCGAGGCTTCGTCGCGCCTGGTCGACGTGCTGCTCGCCGCCGACGGGGCCGCCCCCGACCTGCCGAAGCGGCTGGCCGAAGCCGACCTGCGGCATCTGAGCATCCGCAGCGCCGGCACGTCGGCGGCACCGGAAACCCCGCCGCTGCTGGTGCGCCTCGGCCTGGTACCCGAGGCCGGCCCGGAGCACGAGATACGCGTCGGCGAACATCGCCTGATCATCGCCCCCAACCCGGCGTCGGAAATCGAGGAACGGCTGGGGGACACTGTTCGTTTATTGATCACCCTGTTGCTCTATTCTGGAGCAACCCTGCTCGCCGCCTGGTGGGCAGCCGACCGCGCCCTGCGCCCGGTGCGCGAGCTGGAAAGCGGCCTGCTCCGCCTGGCGCGTGGCGAATCCGACCCGGCGCTGCCCGCCTTCGCCCTGCGGGAATTTCGCCAGGTAGCCGGCGCCATCGACCGGCTGGCCGAGGCACTGGCGGCGGCGCGCGCCGCCCAGCGCGCCCTCGCCCGCCAGCTGATCGAGGTTCAGGAAGAGGAGCGCCGCGCCCTGGCCCGCGACCTGCACGACGAAATGGGGCAAACGCTGACCGCCATCAATGCCACCGCCGCCCACCTCGAACGCCATGCCGCCCGCCTCGACGCAGCGGCTATCGCCGAATGCGCGGCCGACCTGCGGCGCGACATCCGCCACTCGGGAAGCCAGCTGCGGGCCATGCTCAAGACCCTGCGCCCGCATGGCCTGGATGCCTCGGGGCTGGCCGCCATGCTGCGCGAACTGCTCGACGGCTGGCGGAATCGCGAAACCGGCATCGAATTTGCAATGGAACTGCCGGAACACTGGCCGGAAGTCGATGAAACGGCGGCCCTGACGCTTTACCGGATATTGCAGGAGGCGCTGACCAATGTCGTCCGCCATAGCGGCGCCCGGCATTGCACGGTCGTCGTCACCGCCGATGCGGCGCGCTTGCGGATGAGCATCGAGGACGATGGCGACGGCTTGCCGCAGGCGGGCGCGGCCCGGCGCGGCGGCTTGCTCGGCATGACCGAAAGACTGGAAATGGCCGGCGGGCACTTGCAGCTGGACAGCTTGCCGGGCCGCGGCCTCCGGCTGTCGGCCGAATTGCCGGCACAGGCCGGAACGGCGAACGGAAGGAAAGGAGAGAGGGAATGACGCGCATCGTATTGATCGACGACCACGCCGTGGTCCGCACCGGCTACCGTCGCCTGTTGTCGGCGGAGCCCGGTTTCGAGGTGGTGGGCGAAGCATCGAGTGCCGACGAGGCCAACGCGCTGGTCATCCGCAGCCTGCCGGATGTCGCGCTGGTCGACCTCAGCCTCAAGGGCAGCAGCGGCATCGAGGCGATTCGCGGCATGCTCGCCCGCCTCCCGACCTTGCGCATCCTGGTCCTGTCCATGCACGACAGCGCCGGCCACGTCACGCAGGCGCTGAAAAGCGGCGCCCACGGCTACCTGACCAAGTATTGCGAACCGGACGAGGTGATCGACGCCATCCGCCGCGTCGCGGCCGGCCGCCGCGCCTTTTCGGCCGACATCGCCGACATCCTGGCCGGCGAGGCGATCGACGGCGAAACACCGCTGCACCAGCTGACCCCACGCGAATTCGAGGTGCTGCGCCTGCTCGCCCACGGCGAGACGGCCAGCGACATCGCCGATGCCATGCACCTGAGTCCGAAAACAATCTTCAACTACCTGTCGATGATCCGCCAGAAACTCGATGCCGACAGCGACTTCAAGCTGCTCCATTTCGCCGCCCGCCACGGCCTGGTGGATATGCATAGCCCTGGCGTCGCCTGAACATCGAAAACCTGCCATCTGCCCGGCACCCAGCCTGACGCCGAAAAACCAACCCATCCAAACCGGAGACCCGTCCATGCCATACCGCATTCGCCGTACCCTCGCCGCGCTGAGCCTGGCTGCCGCCAGCGCCATCGCCTTCGCCGCCGACCACGCCACCCCGCGCGAGGCCCGCGCCCTGTTCGACCAGGCCGTCAAATACCTGAAGGCCAACGGGTCGGAAAAATCCTGGAAGGCTTTCAATAACCGCAGCGGCCCGTTCGTCAAGAAAGACCTGTACGTTTACGTGATCGACACCAAGGGGACCTATGTCGCCAACGGCGCCGCGCCGGTCGAACTGGTCGGCCTGAACGTGCTGGACACGGTCGATGCCGCTGGCCTGCCGCTCTTCCGCGAGATGATCGCGGTCACCGACAAACAGGCCGAAGCGCGCATCCGCTACGTCTGGCTCAATCGCAAGAGCAACCATGTCGAACCGAAACACGCCTGGCTGTACCGTGACGGCAACTACATCCTCGGGGTCGGCTATTACGCGCCGCGCTCCAGCGCCGACGACGCGCGCAAGCTGCTCGACGCCGCCAGCGACCAGATCCGCCGCCAGGGAATGACCAGGGCGCTGGCCAGTTTCAACGACGGTAACGGCCCCTTCGTGCGCGACGATCTCTACGTCTTCGCGGTCAACCTGGCGAACGGCAAGTTCGAGGCCCATGGCATGAATCCGAAATGGACCGGTACCGACGCCAGCGACCTGCACGACGTGGAAGGCAAGCCGCTCATGAAGGAAATGCTCGAACTGGCGCGCAACAAGGGCGAAGGCAGTGTCGATTACGTCTGGCGCAACCCGATCACCAACGCCGTGGAAAACAAGCGCACTTTCATCCGCCGCGAAAACGGCAGCCTGATCGGCGTCGGTTTCTATCGCGAGTAGACAGGCCGAGCGGCCGCCCCCGAAAGGCTCTCCCCGGGCAAGACAGCTCTCCGCTGCGGAGGATGTTGCCCGGGGAGTCGTTTTACAGCTTGTACCGTCCCAGCGTCATGAGCACGACCTCCGCGAGCTGATCGACCCGCTGCGCGCTCTCCGCCGTACGCTGGCTCGCGGCATGGTTCTCCTCGGTCATTTGGGCAACGGATTCCACATGCGCGGCAATGTCGTTGCTGGCGGCGCTTTGCTCGCGCAACGCTTCGTTGATCTCGGCGATCGCTCCGGCAGCGCGCTGTGTCTCGCCACCGATGGCGGCGATTTCGGTTCCCGCCGAGCGGGTCAGCTCCTGCTCTTGCGCAACCTGATCCACCACGCGTTGCATTCTGGAAACAGCAGCCTGGCTGCTCTGCTGGACCGCAGAGATCATCGCGCCAATCTCCCCCGTGGAAAGGGTGGGGCGCCCGGCCAGTTTGCGCACTTCATCCGCCACGACGGCAAAGCCGCGCCCTTGTTCGCCAGCCCGGGCTGCCTCGATGGCGGCATTGAGCGCCAGCAGGTTGGTCTGATCGGCGACATCCTTGATCACCTGAACCACCGCCGAAATGTCGTCTGACTGACGGCCCAGCGCGGCAATCGCTCCGGCAGCCTGCTCCACGGCACCGGAGATATCCCCCATGCCGGCCACCGAGCGTTCGATGGTCGCGATTCCCCCGTCAGAACGTCTCGCGGCCTCTTGTGACATGGCCAGTGCATCGGCGGCACTGTTGGAAACATGGTTGATGCTGACCGTCACCTCTTCCACCGCCGCAGCCATGGAAGCCGCTGCCGAGGCCTGATGCGCGGTGGCCTGCGAAACCTCCTGGGCTGCGGTGGCCAGATTCCCAACCTCCTGACGCACCTCGCCCATGCGTTGAAAGATGTCTACAAACGAATTCTGCAGCTGTCCGATCAGGTTGTTGAACGCCTGCGCGGTCTGGCCAATCTCGTCGCGGCTCCCTGTCTCAACGCGCTCGCGCAGATTCAGCTCGCTGCCGATCCGGCTCATCGTCGCTTGCATGGCATTGAGCGGCCCCATGACGCTCCGGTAGATCCAGACACCTAGAAAAACAGTCAGCGCAAAGCAGAGGATTGCGGCCAAGGCAATCCACCAGGTCGCGTTTGCCTCGACCTTGCCAGCCTCCTCGGCTTCCTGGCGGGCAATTTGCTCGTTGATGCTAATCACCTTGCCCAAATATTCCTCGGCCGTGGAGAACGGCTTTTCCTGAGCGTGGAAGGCCGCATAGAAACGTTTGAATGCGTCCTTTTGCGCCGCCTCTCCCTGGATTTCGGCCAGCAAGCGCATTTCTGCCGTAACCTTTGCATCGGCAGCCTTCCAGACCGACCACGCCGCCACGAACTCCTGCCAGCGCACTTTTTCATCCGCCGTCTGCTGAATGGCTTCGTATGCGCGCCACCCCTCATCCGCCCGCTTCCAGGCGGCCTCCTTGGCGGCCAGGGCCTCGCGGAAATACTGCTTGGCCTGCGGACTGTAATCATTTTCCCAAATGGCAGTCTGCAGCGAGCGACGAACCAGATCGGTCTGCGCCTCGTTGAGTACCTCGAGGCCAATGATGGAAGGGATACGCACATTGGCCGCTTCGTGCAGTGCCCTCGACAACATCCGCTTGGCAGCTAAACCGACACCGCCCAGCGCGCTCAGCCCCAACAAGGCCACGGCGATCAACAACAACAAACGCGACTTGATTGACATAGCAGTTCTCCGATCAAGGGATTTCATCTTAGTCACAGAGAAATAACAGATGGTTACGAATTGTTACAAACATCCACCAATCTTATCAAATATGAAACATTTACACTATTGGATATATCCTTTGAGCGCCAGCCTGCCGCCATCGCGGCATTCGCGGTGAACGGCCAGCACGACTGCAATCCCGAGCAATGCCCCGCAACACCAGCCCGAGCGACGCCACCCGGCACCGGCACGGTGGATTTCCTTCCGGCACGCTTCCAGTACAATCGCCGTCACTGAATCAGCAATCACAGGCCCTGCACGGCGCACCACCCATTCGCCGCGAAGGTATCGGACAACACACCAAGGACAACACATGAAAAAAATTGCTCTCGCCATCGCCGGTCTCGGCATCCTGGCGGCACCGGCCGCCGTGTACGCCCAAACGGTTGCCAAGATCGCCTTCGCTGGCCCCTTGACTGGCCCCATCGCCCACGTCGGCAAGGACGAGGAATACGGCACCCGCCTGGCGCTGGACGATGCCAACGCCAAGGGCGTCACCATCGGCGGCCAGAAGGTCCGTTTCGAAATGATGACCGAAGACGACCAGGGCGACCCGCGCCAGGCGACCATCGTTGCCCAACGCATCGTCGACGCCGGCGCCAAGGGCGTCGTCGGCCACGTCACCTCGGGAACCTCCATCCCCGCGGCAGCCATCTATGAACAGGGTGGCATCCCGGCGATCACGCCATCCGCCACCAGCCCGAAACTCACCCAGCAGGGGCTGAAGATCGCCTACCGTGTCATTGCCAACGATTTCCAGCAGGGCGAAGTGATGGCCAAGTACGCCGCCACCGTGCTCAACGCCAAGAAGATCGCCATCATCGACGACCGCACCGCCTACGGCCAGGGCCTTGGCGACGCGCTGGCCGAAAACCTCAAGAAACACGGCGTGCAGGTCATTGCCCGCGAATACACCAACGACAAGGCAGTCGACTTCACCGCCCTGCTCACCCGCATCAAGAGCAAGCAGCCCGATGCCATCTTCTACGGCGGCATGGATGCCCAGGGCGCGCCGATGCTCAAGCAGGTCAAGCAACTCGGCATCAACGCCCGCTTCCTCGCCGGCGATGGCGTGTGCACCAGCGAAATGCTTAAGCTCGCTGCCCAGGCCATGTCGAATGACGTCTATTGCACCCAGGCCGGCCTGCCGATCGACAAGATGCCGGGCGGCGCCGAGTTCAAGAACCGCTTCAAGCAGCGCTTCAACACCGACATCCAGCTCTACGCGCCATACGCCTACGATGCGACCAACGCGCTGATCGAAGCCATGAAGCTGGCCAACTCGGTCGAACCTGCCAAGTATCTGCCGATGCTGCAGAAGGTGAACTTCAAGGGCGTCACCGGCACCATCGCCTTCGACGCCAAAGGCGACAACCGCTTTGGCGGGATTTCGCTGTACCAATTCAAGGATGGCAAGTGGACGGGCATCAACTGATTGCCGTTATCTGAAGTTAAAAGCCCTCCCGCTATCGCCGGAGGGCTTTTTTACGAGGGTTTCGCCGCCTCGGCCGCGCCCGATGCGTTACCTCGGGTATTCCGGCAGGAAGAAATAACGGGGAAGCTGATCGGCCAGCATCTGGCTCAGGGCGGCTTCGGACAAACCGCGAACTTCGCGATGGATACCTTCGGCCATCGCGGCGAAGACATCGACGATGGCTGCGTCAAAATGCTTCCCGCGTTCGTCGCGCAGCATGCCCAGTGCTTTTTCCAAGGTCATCGGCGCCTTGTAGGGGCGCTCGGCCATCAGCGCGTCGAAGACATCGACGATGGCAAAGATTCGCGCGTTCAGGGGAATTTCCTCTCCGCGTAACCCCCGTGGATAACCGCTTCCATCGTACTTCTCATGGTGGTTGCCGATCACCTCGCCGGCGGCGGCGAGCCAGTGCGAGCCGGCGATGATGTCGAGCCCAAGCTCGACATGCTGCTTCATGGCTGCAAATTCGGCATCGTCAAGCCGCCCCGGCTTGAGCAGGATGGCATCGGGAATACCGATCTTGCCGACATCGTGAAGAAAGGCACCGAGGATCAGGTTGCGTATCTGCCCGCGCCCAAGGCCCAAGCGCTCCGCCAGCGCCACGGCATAGAGCGTGACCCGGTAATTGTGCTCGCCGGTATCCGAGTCGCGCTTGGCGATGGCGGTGCCGAGCACGGCTGCCGTTTCGACGTTGCCGCGCAGGATGTCGTATGACGCGCGCACCACCCTCCGATTCAGCGCCAGAATGACCGGATAGAACGCCAGTGCTGTCGCCAGGCTGACCAGCACGATGCCGCCGAGGAAACGCCACAGCGTGTCGCGTTGCTGCTTGAGCTGCAGAGGATCGAGTTCGAAAGCACCTTCCAGCATCCAGCCCTGACCGCCGTTCTCGTCCGGCAGCCGGATCATGATTCTGATGATCGTCACCCCATCGACGACAAGCTTGGCGAAATGGCGCCGGCCATCCGCTTCGAGCGGCCTGGCCTGCGCCAGCAGCGACCGCGCCAACGCGAGCCGGGCCGGATTGTCGACTTGCCGGAGCAGCACGCCTCGCGCATCGAAGACGCGTATCCACACATAGTTCCTGCCGACAAATTCGCGCGTCCGGTCCGCCAGCGTCACGCTTTCAGCAGGCACCCCGCCGCGAATCTCCGGAGACAGGCTGCGCAACTGCTGAATGACCAGCGCAACCAGCCCCTCTTCGAGTTTGCGGACCTCGACCCAGTAGCCGATGCCCGCCGCCAGCGGCGTCACCAGCAGCCACACCGCCAACAGCCTGAGCAACAGGGTCCGACGAAGGCTTCCCAGGGTATGAACCGCATCCATGCCAGCCTCTTAGCGGGCAGTTGATTGCCAGCCGCCACCCAGCGCGAGATAGACCGCGATCAACGCCTGCCGCCGTTCGAGCAGCGCCTGCACCTCCTGCGTCTCGGCCGAGAGCAATTGCCGCTGGGCATCGAGAACCTCGAGGAAGCTGGTCGTACCCGAACGGAAACGCAGGTCGGCAAGACGCATCGCCTCCCGCGCGGCCGCAACACGACGGGCCTGAACGTCCATCAGTTCGTTGCTGGTCTCGTAGGCGACCAGTCCGTTGGCCACTTCGCCCAGCGCGTTGTCGATGGTCTTGCGGTAGCCGATCAGAGCCTGCTCCAGTCGTGCCTCGGCAGCCGCCTTGTTGAAATAGATCCGCCCCCCGGCAAACAGTGGCATGAGCAGGTTGGGACCCAACGAGGCGACGGTCGGCGCACGGCCATGGACCACATCGGACAAACTGGTGCTCACCCCGCCGAACATCGCAGTCAGCGAGAGGTTCGGGAAGAACAGGGCCTTGGCCTCGCCGACGCGGGCATTGGCCGCCACCAGGCGAGCCTCGGCCTGGCGGATGTCCGGACGCTGTTCAAGAAGGCGGGAAGGCAAGCCGGGGGGAATGAACCCCGGCAATTCAAGTTTGGGAGGGCCGGAGACCGGCAGGCGGCCGGGATGGCGGCCGAGCAACAGGGCGATCGCCGTCTCGGTTTCGGCGATCTGCCGCTTCAACGTGGGAATGGACGCCTCGGTCGCCGCCAGGGCGCTTTCCTGTTGCCGCTCCTCCGCCGCGGAGGCGATGCCGGCCGCCGAGAGGCGCTTGACCAGGCCCAGCACGTCACCCTGGTTGCGGGCGCTGCGCTCGGTGATGGTCAGCGTTTCGTGCAAGGCCGCCAGTGTGAAATAGTAGCGGGCGACCTGCGCCACCAGCGAGGCATTCATGCCGTCGCGCGCCGCCTCGCTGGCCACCAGTTCGGCTTGGGCCGCCTCGCTGGCACGCCGGTAGCGTCCCCACAGGTCGATTTCCCACGAGATTCCGGCGCCCCCCATGAAACTGGAGGTGAATTGCTCGCCCGAGCGGTGCACCGTCGGCGACGTATTCAGGCTCAGCGATGCCTGGGGGAACAGCGGCGCCCGGGTGACCCCGGCCAGCGCTTCCGCTTCGCGCAAACGGGCCGCCGCAAGCAGCGCGTCCGGCCCCGCCGCCAGCGCTTCATCGATCAGCGCCTGCAATTGCGGGTCGGTAAACACTTCGCGCCAGTTGCTGTCGGCAAACGACGCCTTGTCGGCCGCCTGTTCGCTGGCGGCGTATTTTTCCGGCAGGGGAGTTTCGGGGCGCCGGTAATCCGGGCCAACCGCACAACCGGCGGCAAACAGGCCGATCAGGGCGGCGGCAAGAGGCAGGCGGCGGGTCATGGCTTCACCTCCGGCGGGTTGGCCTCAGGCTTCGAAAAGCGTTTGACAATGCGATCGACGGCGACAAACAGCACCGGCACCATGAAAATCGCCAGGAAGGTGGCGGCGAGCATGCCGGAAAAGACGGTGATGCCCATCGATACCCGTGCCGCCGCCCCGGCGCCGGCAGCGATGATGAGCGGCACGACGCCCAGGATGAAAGCGAAGGAGGTCATGATGATCGGCCGCAGGCGAAGCTTGGCGGCTTCGATGGCGGCGCTGGTGGCATCGTGCCCCTCCTCGCGCTTCATCTTGGCGAATTCGACGATCAGGATGGCGTTCTTCGCGGCCAGGCCGATGAGCAGGATCAGGCCGATCTGCGCGTAGATGTTGTTGCTCAGCCCGGTCGCCCACAGCCCGAGCATGGCGCCGAACACGCCCAGCGGCACCGCGAAGAGCACGGCGAAGGGTACCGCCCAGCTCTCGTACAGGGCAGCGAGGAAAAGGAAGACGAAGAGGATGGCGAGACCAAAGACAACCGGGGCCTTGCCAGCGGACTCCTTCTCCTGGCGGCTGATGCCCGACCATTCGAAGCCGTAGCCCGAGGGCAGCGTGGTGGCTGCCACCTCCTCCATGGCGCGGATGGCGTCGCCCGAGCTGTATCCCGGGCCGGGATTGCCGCCGAGTTCGGCGGTCCGGTACAGGTTGTAGCGCTCCATGACCGACGGCGCGCTGATCGGCATCGGCGCCACGAAGGTGGACAGCGGGATCATCCGGTTGTCGCCATTACGCACATGGAACAGCCCCACACCCTGGATATCGCTGCGATATTCCGGCTCGGCCTGCATGGTGACCTTGTAGGTGCGGCCGAAACGGCTGAAGTCGTTGATGTTCAGCCCGCCGAGGAAGGTTTGCAGGGCATTGGTGATGTCCGACACCGGAACACCCAGTTTCTTGGCCTTCTCGCGGTCGACGGACAGCCGGAAGGCGGGGGTGCGCGGATCGAACTTGGAGTAGAGGCTGCCGATTTCCGGACGCTGGCGGGCGACCGCCATGAAGTCATCGGCCACCTTGGCCAGCTCCTGCGGCGTTCCGCCCGAACGATCCTGCAACTTGAACGAGAAGCCGCCGGTCGCGCCGAGGCCGGGAATGGGCGGCGGGTTGAAGGCGAGCACCACGGCATCGGGCAGCTTGACGCCCTGCATGTAGGTACCGAGCAGGACAGTCTTCAGCGAATCGCCGGCGCGCTCCGACCACGGCTTGAGCGTAGCCACGAACAGCGCGCTGTCGGATTGGGGAGCACCGTTCAGGATGTTGTAGCCATTGATGATCAGGCGCTTGTCGACCGCCTCGTAGGCCTGGAGGATGGCGTCGACCTTCTCGGTGACGGCCTGTGTCCGGTTCAGCGACGCCGCTGCCGGCAACTGGACGCTGCCCAGGAAGTAGCCCTGGTCCTCCGCCGGCACGAAGCCGCCGGGCACCCGGTTCATCAGCCCGAAGGCGGAAAAGATCAGGATGCCGAGCATGGCCAGCGACAGCAGGCTGCGCCGGATCATGGTCTGGACCTTGCGGCCGTAGCTCGCGGTAATCCGATCGAAAACGCGGTTGAAGGCGCCGAAGAAGCGGCCGCCAATGCCCTTGCCTTGCTTTTCCTTATCCTTGGGCTTGAGCATCAGGGCACACAGGGCGGGCGTCAGCGACAGGGCGACGAATGCCGAGAGGCCGGTGGATACGGCGACGGTGATGGCGAACTGCTTGTACATCACGCCGGAAATTCCGCCCAGGAAGGCCACCGGAACGAATACCGCCGCGAGAATGAGGGCAATGGCGACCACCGGCCCGGACACTTCCTCCATGGCCCGCAGCGTCGCATCGCGCGCGTTCAGGCCGCTGTGCTCCATATGGTGCTCGACCGCCTCGACAACCACGATGGCGTCATCGACCACGATGCCGATGGCGAGCACCATGCCGAACAGGGTCAGCGTGTTGATGGTGAAGCCGAGCAGGGTGAAGGCGGCAAAGGTGCCGACCAGCGAAACCGGCACGGCGAGCATCGGGATGACCGTCGCCCGCCAGTTCTGCAGGAACAGGAAGACGACCACCAGAACCAGGACCAGGGCTTCGATGAAGGTATGCTTGACCTCCTCCAGCGAGGCTTTCACGAACACGGTGTTGTCGAGCACCATGTCGTAGCTCAGGTCGGCCGGGAAGGAGGCCGACAGCCGCTTCAGCTCGGCGTTGATCAGATCGGCCGTCTCGATGGCGCTGGCATCCGGCGTCAGATTGACCGAGAAGGCGGCGGCCGGACGGCCGTTGAGCCGCGCCTGGAAGACGTAATCCTTGGCGCCCAGCTCGATGCGGGCAATATCGCGCAGACGGATGAACGAACCATCGGGTTTGGCCCGCACGATGACTTCCTCGAACTCGCTCACTTCGGCGAGACGCCCGCGCACCTCGATACCGTACTGGAACTGCTGGGTCTTGGGTGCCGGCATCTGGCCGACCTGCCCGGCCGGCGCCTGCGCGTTCTGCTCCTGGATGGCGCGATAGACGTCATGCGGCGTCACCCCCAGGCTGGCCATGCGGTCCGGCTTCAGCCAGATGCGCATGCCGAATTCGGCACCGAACAGGCTGACATTGCCCACCCCCTTGACCCGCTTGATCGCCTCGACGACGTTGATCGTCGCGTAGTTCGACAGGAACAATTCGTCGTAGGTGCCGTTCGGCGATACCAGCGCCACGTACATCAGCACGTCGGGCGTCTGCTTCTTGGTGGTGATGCCGGCCGAAATCGCTTCCGACGGCAAGCGGGCATTGGCCTGCGAAGCGCGGTTCTGGACCTGCACGGCGGCAATGTCGGCGTCGGTTCCCAGGCCAAAGGTAATGTCGAGGTTGTAGCCGCCGTTGCCGGCAGAACTCGAGCTCATGTAGAGCATGCCCTCGATGCCGTTTACCTGCTCCTCGATGGGTTGCGCCAGCGCCTGCTCGACGACCTCGGCGCTGGCCCCGGGGTAAATGGCGCTGACCCGTATGGTGGGCAGGGTGATTTGCGGATACTGGGCAATCGGCAGACCGAGGCCGGCGATGATGCCGGCGAGCGTCAGGACGATGGCGGTGACAATCGCAAATACCGGCCTGAAGATGAAAAACCTGGCCATGGCGCCCCCTTACGGCTTGGTTGCGGCAAGCGGTTTGACGACGGCGCCCGGCTTGGCCTTCTGCAACCCGTCGACGATGATGCGTTCGCCCGCCTTCAGGCCATCCTCGACCAGCCATTTTTCTCCAATGCGCGCCCCGGTCTTGATCGGCCGCTGCTCGACCTTGTCGCCGGCGCCGACAACGCTGGCGAACTGCTTGCCCAACAGTTCGGTGACAGCCTTCTGCGGTATCAGCAAGGCGTTCTGCGCGACTTCATACACGATGCGCACCCGCGTGTTCATGCCCGGCCGCAACAAGCCCTCAGAGTTGGGGAAGACGGCACGCAGGGTCAGGGTACCCGTTGCCGCATCGAGGGCTCGGTCGGCAAAATCCAGCGTGCCGCTTTGGGCATAGGTGCTGCCATCGGCAAGCAACAATGCGATGGGCGACTTCCCTTCCTTCTTGACGGAAAGGTGACGCCGGGCAAATGCGATGTAATCGACTTCCGGAATGCTGAAGTAGGCGACCACCGGATCGAGCGTGGACACCGTGGCAAGAACCGTCTGCCCGGCGCTGGCCAGACCGCCGACCTCGACTTTCTGCAGGCCGATCTGGCCGGCAATCGGCGAGCGGACATCGGCATAGGAGCGGTCGAGCCTGACCTTTTCAAGTGCGGCCCGGCGTGCCTGGACGACGGCGGCGTTCTGCTGCTCGGAAGCGACCGCCTGATCGTAGGTCTGACGCGGGATGGCATTGTCCGGGAGTAGGGGCTTGTAGCGCGTCACATCCTGACGGGCGCGGGCGAGGACGGCCTCGGCTTCGGCCAGCTTGGCCTGGGCATCGATGATCGCTTCGTCGTAGGCACGCGGGTCGATGCTGAACAACAGCTCGCCCTCGCGGACTTTCTGTCCCGGCTTGAAATTCTGCTTGACGATCTGCCCCGAGACACGGGGGTAGAGATCGACTTCACGATAAGCCCTGATTTCGGCGACCAGATCGACGGTCAGCGGCGTGGTCTGGCCGACCACCGTTTCGACAACCACCTCGGCAAGCGGAGGGGCCGCCGGCTTGGCCTCTTCCTTGCAAGCGGCTAGGCCGAGCAGCGAAACAACAATGAGCGAACCTGTGAATGCATGTGCCTTGAGCGGTCGGGACATGGTCATTGACTCCAACGGGCGTTGATCAGCAAACTGGAAAGAAAAATACCATGCCGCCGACAATGTCTCCCGTATTTTTCTCTTGCAGCACAACGGATTCGAGCGGCAGCGCTGTATTCTTGCAACATGCCACGAATCGGAAAACCCCACTTTCAAGGGAGATGAAAACGGTGATTCGGCACTGGGCTTTACTGCTATTTTTCGGCGTGGCAGGTTGCACGAATTTCTCGGCTTTGCGTCAGGATTTGCAGGAATCCCGTGCACAACTCGGACGCATCGCGGGCGAGACCCGGTCCGCATCGTGTCCGGACTGCCCTATCGTTCTGGTAGCGCTCGAGAAACCCGATTCAACGCATGTCCATACCTATCGCGTCTATGAGCGGGCCGGTGGCTTTTCGCTGGTCATCCCGGGCGTCTCGCGTTACCTCTTCGCCTTCAACGATCTCAACAACGACTTTCAGTTTCAGGACAACGAACCGCACGCCTGGCTGCACTTACCGGAAAGCTTTGGCGCCGGCGCTCAGGCCGACAACCTGAAACTGACACTGACAACCCAGGCCGACCAGCCATTGCCCGCCTTCGGCAATCTGTTCGACCTGCGCGGAGCCAACTCCGGGAACATCGATGTCCAGCTCGGCACCCCGGCTCACCTCAGCGCCCCCCGCTTCGACGAAGACATCGCGGAAACAGGCCTTTGGCAGCCCTGGCGTTTCATGAAGGAAGGCTACGCCGGCGTGTATTTCCTCGATGAATACGATCCCGGGAAAATACCGGTCCTGTTCGTGCATGGCATCAATGGCTCGCCCCGCAACTTCGCCATGCTCGCAGGCAGCCTGGATCGCAAGCGATTTCAGCCCTGGGTGTTCTACTACCCTTCGGGAATCGAGCTCGCCGCGATGGGGGACGCCCTCTTCGGCCTGTTGAGCGAACTCCATCATCGCTATGGGTTCAACGACCTGCACATCGTCGCCCACAGCATGGGCGGGCTGGTCAGCCGAGGCTATATCAAGACCTGTGCCAAAACGGACACCTGTCGCTACCTGCGATCCTTCGTCTCAATTTCCTCGCCGTTCGGCGGACACGAGGCGGCACGCAGCGGCGTGGTCTACGCACCGGCCGTCATTCCGGTCTGGCGCAGCATGGTGCCCGGCAGCGGCTTTTTGCGAACGCTGTTGACCGAACCGCCACCGGCCGGGGTAGCACACCACTTGCTCTTCGGATACCGCAACAACGCGATGATCGGCAGCGCAAGCAGCGATGGCACCATCTCGCTGACCAGTCAGTTGCTGCCCGAAGCCCAGAGTCAGGCTACCAGCATCCGCGGCTTCAACGAGGATCACATGTCCATTCTCGATGCCGCAGAAGTGCTTC